>NZ_AGJL01000042.1 GCF_000243455.1 Methanotorris formicicus Mc-S-70
ATTCTACACCACATCAATTCTATTTTATAATAGAAGCAATACAATTAAACTACATAAGAATAATTCTTCCATCCAGTTCGTAATACCGCCCCCCATTAAAAAAAGAAATTTAAGTTGGATTAGATTGTTGGTATTTTGCCTGTTGCGTTCTCTGCAACTTCTCCTAATTTGTTTACAGTTGCATTTGCCTGTGTTCCTGCGTTTTGCATACTTTCTTTAACTCTTGTTGTGTAGTAGTATGCTACTATAGCAGCGACTGCAACTGCTGCTGCAACTAAGATCCCGATCTCCATTGAAACTTGCCCCCTCTTGGACATCAATTTTTCTACTAATTTCATTTACATCACCTTTAGATTTTTTGTTTTATAATGGTATAGCCTCTAACCCAACCTACACGCCTAACCCGTTTAACTACCCCTTACCAACCCCAATTTCAATTAATAATATTATGTTTTAAAAATATATGTCTTTCCATTACTTTGTATCGCAAAATTACTTTGTATCACAAAGTATTTTTCAGTATGTCATTTGTAGAGCATTTATTGGTTTTAATATTGTAGTGTTGTGGGAAATGATAAATATGGAAATATCGCATTAACACTGTCAGAATTAAAACAAAAAAAGAAAATTAAGTTACCCTATAGTACCCAAACTTTGGAGAGAATATTTCTCCATTTTTCTTTAATTTTTCGAGTAAATCTTCACATTCAAGTTCAGATATTCCATATTCTTGTGCCTTTTCAATAACTTCATCTTCACCTGCAAGGTTATTTTCACTAATTGCGGAGAGTTCTTTTATAATATCCAATATAATATCCATCTTCTGCATCTTGGATTTCGGCGTTCCTGCAACCTTATCAATGTCAAATGCCCCTGTTTCTGGGTCATAGGCAATCTCTTTTAAACATTCCTCTATTATACTTATTGCTGCTTTTGCATCCTCTTCCTCAACTTTCCTACTTAACCTTGCCTTTGCATGCATCTCAGAAATCCTTATAATTGCCTCTAATTGCCTTGCAGTTATCGGGATTGGATTATCTCCCTCTCCCAACTTTCTCATGTTGATGTAATAATCCTTAATGATTTTTTTTGCTTTATCTGTTAAGTGAGGGGTTTTTAATTTCCTCTCGTCAACATCTCCCAAATACAGAGCATGATTTTCCTCAAAGTATGCACATGTCCTTGCATAGATTATGTAGTTCTTCAAAATCCCCTCATCCACTTTTATTCCATCAATATCAATCTCCCCCAGGATTTTGAATTCCTTTGTTGCTGTTTCAATGTGGGTATTTAATATATGCTCTGCTATCTCATCATCCTTTTTTCTATCTGGTTTATCCTTCAACGGGAATATTAAATCAAACCTACTCAACAATGGGGCAGGAATGTCAATTTGCTCAATAACTCCCATGTTTGGGTCAAACCTTCCTCTCTTTGGATTGCACGCTGCTAAAACCGCACATTTTGCTGGGAGTTTAACATTTATACCTCCCTTATTAACATGAATTGTTTGGCTTTCCATCGCCTCCAAGATATATCTCATAACGTTCTTATCAACAGTTAATTCATCAATACACGCAGTCCCTTCATTTGCCCTAACAAAAACTCCTGGCTTAACTACCCATCCATCTCCAATTTCAGTGCTTTCTCTAACAACATTTGCAGTTAAACCCCCACCAGTGGCAGTTGTTACTGATGCATAGGCATTTTGAGGAAACAGTTTTGCTATCCTTCTAAGCATTGTTGATTTTCCAATCCCTGGGTCGGTTATAAGAAGAATATGACTATCCCTCCTCAATGGAGTCCCATCAGGTAAAAACTTCATGCATCCTTTTATTTGCTGTAGAAAGATGGCTTTTTTAACAATTTCATATCCTTTAATCTGCGGGATTAAGTATTGAGAAAGGATGTCGATGATTCCCCTCTTTTTTCCAAGTTCATTCAAAATCTCAATCAAATCAGGATTGTTTAATATATCTCTAACCTCAATCTTTTGATAACTCTCATTTAATTTTATGTAGTTGCTTTTAACATAAATCTCAAATACTGGTAAATTTGGTCTTGTTCTCTTCTTCATCACCATTCCTACAACATCAACTCTTCCTGAATAAATGCCCTCAGAGTTCTCCAAAAACACCTTTATACTCCTTGGTGGGTCATCAGGGTTTTTCATTAAATCAATCGGCTGTTGTATCTCTAACTCTTGGATATTTATGTAGGAAGATTCCTCCAAATCCAATTTCATCTCACTATCACAATCTTTGTTATTACATCTTATTTTTGGTAGTTCAAAGTAGTTGTGAATGGTTACGTACCTTATATTTCCACACCTTGGGCAAACATAGCATGCTTTTTTTAATAAAGCACAAACCTTACCTGCCTTTGCTATAACTCCTTCAAATTTAACCAATTTACTTATATCAGAGGATGATATATCCTCAATTCTCTTTTCACACCCAATTGGGTTTTTAAATGCAATTTGGATTTTTCCAATTTCCTTATCCTCTCCAAAGAGTTCAACATAAACCTCTCTAAATAGATAATTCAAAACATCCTCAACCTTCCTTGGATGTTCAATTATAGCATCATTTATTTCACACGCCTCTGGATAAGTTCTTAAAAATTCCTCGATATCAAATTCAAAGATATTATTTCTTATTAAGTTTGTAGATAGGATATCTCTAATAAATGCCTTTATTTTATCCCTATATAAACTTAAAAAGGTCTCTTCATCAAATTCTACCATTTTTATCACATGGGTATTTTGTGGTTTTAGTATGTAAAAATATCCTTAAAATTTTTATGATTTTATTAATTCAAATTAATAGATTTTATACATAATAAAATATAAAGTTATTTTGGGATTTTTGCACCCATATAAAATAAAAATATCCATAGCATCATAGCCAATAGTATCAAAACGGAAAGTACCATTAAACCTGGGGAATTACCAAAGACAATTGGTATAGGCCCTATCATCACGATACCTGAATATTGAATATCTTTTTTATCTTCCTCATGAGTTTTTTCAATTTTTTCACTTGGTAAAATCATACCCAATGTAACAACAAAAAATCCAATGAATATTAGAATCATCCCCAGGAATATTAGTATTGGCTTCATGGGAATCACGTTCATTTTTTTTAAAATTAAAAGAAATTATTTCCCTAATGGATAGTTTGGAGCCTCATTGGTTATAATTACATCGTGTGGATGGCTCTCTCTTTGACCACTTGGGGTTATTAAGACGAATCTTGCTTTTTCGTGCATTTCTTTTATTGTTCTCACTCCACAGTAGCCCATAGATGCCCTTAAACCACCAATAAGTTGGAATATAATCTCACTCACAGGACCTTTGTATGGAACTGCTCCTTCAACACCTTCAGGAACGAGTTTGACATGCTTCATGTGGCTTTGGAAGTATCTGTCTGCCCCTGCTCCAACTCCACCAGTCATTGCCCCCAATGAACCCATCCCCCTATATTGTTTGTATTTTCTCCCATTTATTACCATTAATTGCCCTGGGGCCTCATCAGTTCCAGCAAGTAAAGAACCGAGCATTACTGCATCTGCACCAGCAGCAATTGCCTTAGCAATATCTCCACTATATCTTATTCCTCCATCTGCAATAACAGGGACGTCATGTTCTTTTGCAACTTCAGATACTTCAGCAACTGCAGTTAACTGAGGAACTCCAACTCCAGCAACAACCCTCGTTGTGCAGATACTTCCTGGACCAATTCCAACCTTTAACACATCTGCCCCTGCTGCGATTAAATCCTCTGCAGCCTCTTTTGTAGCAATGTTTCCAACAATTAACTTTACATTTGTTCCTTCCAATTCTTTTTTGAGTATTTTTACGTGTTCAACAACCCTCATGTTGTGGGCATGGGCGCAATCTATTGCTATGGCATCAACCCCAGCATTTGCCAATGCTTTCGCTCTTTCTAAGTCATAAGGACCACATGCAGCAGCAACCAACAATCTACCTTTTTTATCTCTTGCTGCCTCTGGATATTGTTTTCTTTTTAAAATGTCCCTTAATGTAATCATTCCAATTAATTTGTTATTTTCATCGACTATTGGTAACCTTTCAATCCTGTTTTCGTACATTATGTTTAATGCCTCATCGTGAGTTATATCTTCTGTTGCTGAAACAACATCTTTTGTCATCACGTTCTTTACTTTTATGCCTTTATCTTTTACCGGTTTAATATCCCTCAATGTTATAATCCCTACCAATTTATCGTTATTATCAACAACTGGCAAACCACTCACTGAATTTTCATCCATAATCCTTACTGCTTCACCTATGCTACATTCCGGTGAGATTGTTATGACGTCTTTAACTATATACTCATCCGCTCTCTTTACAGTAGTAACTTGCTTAACTTGTTCTTCTATTGTCATGTTCCTGTGGATTACTGCAAGCCCACCTCTTCTCGCCAAAGCAATTGCCATATCTTTCTCAGAGACTGTATCCATGGCAGCGGATAAAATTGGGATATTTAACTTTAGCCCTGCCAAATTTGTTGAAACATCAGTATCCTTTGGTTCTACATAAGATACATTAGGAACCAATAAGACGTCATCAAAAGTATAAGCCATTTTAGCATTAACTATTTTATCTAAGAACACCAATATCACCTTAATAACCTTTTTCAATATATTATACTATGGAGTATAAATAATTGGTGGTAAGATGGATGTTGTGCAAATAATGTCCAAGGAGTTATTAAAAGGAGCAAAGATGCTCGGTGAGCATTGTGAAAAGTGTGGAACCCCTTTGTTTGAGAAGGATGGTGAAGTTTACTGTCCAATATGTAAAATTAAAGGAAATGAGAAGAAAACAGAATATATTTCCAAATTGAATGAGGGGAATAGACAGGAAGAAATTTTAGAAGATAAAATTAACTATCTTTTGGAGAGATTAAAGGATGAAAATGAAGTTAGTAGAATAATTGAAATAGGAAAAGCGTTAGAGATTTTATTGAGGGTTAAAGAACTTATTGAAAAATAATGTTTGGTAAGAGCAAAATTAATAAAATACTCATTTAAATATTTTTTGGTGGTAGTATGATATATAAACTCAATGGTATGTACTATGATGCAAATTCCTATTTGATTGCAGGAAAGAAGAATATCTTAATTGACCCAGGAACTCCGGGAAATTTTGAATTTTTAAAAAATCAAATAGAAGAAATTGTGAAGGATATTGATTTGATAATAAATACACACTGTCATTACGACCATGTAGGAAGTGATTATTTGTTTGAGGATTATTTTGATGTTCCAATAGTTATCCATGATTCAGAGGTTGAGCATTTAAAAAAAGGAGATGATGTTACAGTTTCATGGCTTTTTAATGCCAACCTTAATCCCCCAAGGGAGATTATTCCAATTGGCGAAGTTAAAGATGAGTTGAATAAAATTGGAATTGAAATCATACACACCCCTGGACATACAAAGGGCAGCATTTCCTTAGTATTTGAGGATAAGATGATTACTGGAGATACATTATTTGCCTATGGTGTTGGAAGATGGGATTTACCAACTGGAAGTTTGATTGAGTTAAGAACCTCTATTGAAAAACTTGAGAGAATTGCAAATCAAAAGGAACTAACTCAAATCTATCCTGGGCATGGTGAAGTTGGGGATTTAGGATCTTTTGATAGGGCAAAAATGTTCATTTAGGGGATAAAGATGATGGCAGTAATTCCAGTATCTCCACTGAATTCAGCAAAATCCCGACTATCAGAATTTTTAACAGGGGAAGAGAGAAAGTTGCTTTTGATGAATATGGTAATGGATGTTTATGGTGCATTAGAAGATTTAGATGTATGCTTGATTAGCAAGGATGATGAAATCTTGAACTTTTCAAAGGAACTTGGAATAATCCCACTAAAAGAAGAGGGAAAAGGATTAAACAATGCAATAAAGCAGGCAATTGAATCAGTAGAGGATGAGGAAGTTATGGTGACTCCTGCAGATGTTCCGTTAATAAAAAAATATCATATAAAGGAAGTTTTATCAAAGTCAAAAAGGAACGCCATTGTTATAAGTCCTTCAAGAGGGGGAGGAACTAATTTACTACTATTAAATCCAAAAGATGTGATTGAGCCAAGATATGAGGGCTTTAGTTTTTTGAAACATATTGATGAGGCAAAAAAAAGAAACGTTGAGGTTATAATTTACGATTCATTCCTAATCTCCATTGACATAAATACTCCAGAGGATCTGGGAGAAGTTTTTATTCATGGAGAAGGAACAAATACATACAACTACTTAAAATCATTGGGTATAAAAATTCTACCAAAGCACTCTTCTGCTGGAAGGTTTGTTATTAAAAGATAACACCCTATAAAAATTTTGTAGAAATAACCTTTTATTATCCTTAATGTGTAACTAAGGTATATTATAACCGTAATTCCCATCACAAATTTAAATATTTATTTAATTGAATTAACTTCATCTAACACTTTAACAGTATCTCCGAACATCATACTAACTAATAGAAAACTTAATATTTGGTAATATCGAATAGTTAATATCAAAAAAATATGGAGGTGAAATCATGAAGGGGATAAAACACACAATAATAAAATCCTTTAACGAATTTAACAGTTTTGTTGGTAAGGCTTTACAAATTACGCCGAGGATTTATCGGGTTGAAGGTTATTCTAAAGGATTCATCAAAGCTATAGAAAGCAACACATACTTAGAAACGATTAGCACGTTAGGGTATCCTTCAGTGGATTCTTACTATCGATACATAAAGAACGCAGATATATCTATGATAAAAGAGGCATATAAATATTTCGTTAAGTCAATAATCGACGATTTTAAAAAAGATAAAAGGCAAATTTTACCTGTCGATGGATACGCACTTTGAAGCATACTATGGAAGAAACTTAAAATCCTCCGATATAATTCACAATTACAGAAAAGAAAGGGGGAGTTCTGGCTCATACAAATACATAACTGCGGTTTTACATACGAAGGCATTTAGTTTGGTGGTTTATTGCGATATTATCGAAGTTCATAACAATTTCCTCCCAAAATATATTGAGGAAATCTTAGAATTCGTCATTAACGAGTTAAAAATAAATCCAAAGAAACTTACAGTTCTGACCGATAGGGAGTTTAAAAATTTCGAAATAATCAAAATTTTTGAAAGATATGGTTGTAATTATATCTGTTTCGTTCCAAAGAATGATATAAAATATTATCTCGAAAAAGAGTATAAAATTTATAAATGATAAAACTATATCGAAATTAGTTATCGTAGAAGAGAAGGTAATAATAAATGGGGAGAAGAAAACAGTTTATTATACTTTCTTAACCAACATTGATTTCAAAAGACCAAAAATATATCTAAAAACGTATAAAAAACGATGGAATATCGAAACAAGATTCAGAATGCTTAAAAACATAGCTATAAAAACGAAATCAAAGATTTTAGAAGTAAGATTATTCTTGTTTATACTTAGAGCGATTATTCACAATCTATGGGTTGCAATGCAATGGAAAAACAAAAATACGAATTATAAAACCATGAATTTAAAAGAATTCGTTATCAAAATTAATGAATTAATTCGAATGCACATATATACAAATAAACCAATAGATAATACTCAGTTGTGCATACCTAATGCATATTCGGAGATACTGAAGATTATGTTAGGTGGTTGAAAGAAAATAGATATATTTAAAAACTCATCTACCTATAATTATAAACTATAAAATAGTTTAATCAATAAACATTGAGAGGTGGAAATATGAAAAAGGCAATAATAACAGGAATAACTGGGCAAGATGGATATTTCTTAACAAAGTTGTTGTTAGAGAAAGGATATGAAGTTCATGGGATTGTAAGGAGAAATAGCCAAAATTCATTAGGTAATTTAGATTATCTACCAAAAGAAGAAAGAGAACAAATAATTATCTATTGGGGAGATATTACTGACAATGCTTTTATAGATTCAGTTATTAAAAAAGTTCAACCAGATGAGGTTTATCACTTAGCAGCACAAAGCTTTGTTTGGTTTAGTTTTAAGAATCCAAGATTTACTTATGATGTCAATATTGGAGGGACATTAAATGTTGTTAATGCTATAAAGGAGTATTCTCCACACTCAAAGATGTATTTTGCCGCAACATCTGAACTTTATGGTAAAGTTCAAGAAATTCCACAGAAGGAAACTACTCCATTTTATCCAAGAAGTCCTTATGCTGTCTCTAAATTAGCTGGTTTTTGGACTGTTAAAAATTATAGAGAAAGTTATGATTTATTTATGAGTAATGGGATACTATTTAATCATGAGAGTGAGATGAGAGGTCCTGAATTTGTTACAAGGAAGATTAGTTTAGGAGTGGCTAAAATTTATTATGGATTACAAGATTGCATAGAGTTAGGCAATTTAAATGCTAAAAGAGATTGGGGTTATGCTAAAGATTATGTTTATGGAATGTGGCTAATTTTACAGCATATCAAACCAGACGATTTCGTTTTAGCTACTGGAGAAACCCATTCTGTTAGAGAATTCGTTGAAGAAGCATTTAAGGTTGTGGGAATTGATATAGAATGGGAAGGAGAGGGAATTAATGAAGTAGGTAAAGATGCAAATACAGGAAAGGTTTTAGTTAAAGTAAATCCAGAATACTTTAGACCTGCTGAAGTTGATATATTAGTTGGAGATTATTCAAAGGCAAAGAGGGAATTAGGCTGGGAACCAAAAGTTAAATTTAAAGATTTAGTTAGAATAATGGTTGAGAAGGATTTGGAGAGGATTGAAAATGGGATAATAAAGTGATATTATGTCAAAAAAAATTTTAGCAATAATTCCAGCATATAATGAAGAAAAATCAATAAAAATAGTTATTGAAAATATCAAAGATATTGTTGATGGTATTTTAGTGGTTGATGATGGTAGTGAAGATAACACCTCAAAATATGCAAAAGAGTGCGGTGTTGAAGTTATAAGATTTGAGAAGAATAGAGGAAAAGGTGTGGTAATAAGGGAAGGGTATAAATATTTTGTAAATTCTGAATATGATATTGCAGTTATTTATGATGCAGATGGACAATATAGGAAAGAGGACATCATTCCAGTTTGTGAGCCAATAATTAAAGATGAAGCAGATATTGTTGTAGGTTCGAGGTTTTTAGGAAAATATTGTGAAGGAGCAAATATAAATTATAGAATTAGGATACTATGCAATCATATTTCAACATTTGTTACAAGGTTGATGTCTGGATTACCAACTACTGATGCACAAAGTGGTTTAGTGGCAGTTAATAAATATGCTGCTAAGGTTTTAGATTTAAAGGCAGATAGATGGGGAATTCATCAAGAAATTATTATAAGGGCTGGTAAGAAAGGTTTAAGATATAAAGAAGTTCCTATTGTATTTGAGAAAAGGATGCATGGAGTTTCTCGTTTGAAAGTTTTGAAGTATCCTTTTATTGCATTTCCTGTTATGTTGAAGGCATGGTTAAGGAAGTGAGGATAATATGACAAGGAAAACATTAATTCTTATTTTTTCTGGAATTGGTAATGCAATAACTGCCCTTCCAATAATAGAAATTTTAAATAAAAATAATTTTGAAGTAGATATTTTAGTAAAATCCAACGTTATTAAAGAGTTATTATTTGAAGACCCAAGAATAAGTAATGTATATATTTTCAATCCAAAAAAAGATATTTTTAAAAGTTTAAAGATAATTAAACAGTTAAGAAATAAAAATTATGATTTTGCAATGACCATATATCCATCACAGGGTATCATATCAGGTTTTATATTATATTTAATTAATGCAAAAATAAGAACACAACATGTATGTAATTATCTATTAAAGTTTATTAGCATGAAATTTAAAATACCAATACCTTTTAAAAAAGATATTATATTGTTTGAAAAATTTTTTTTAACTCATCCAAAAAATGTAAAAGAAGAAAAACATGCAGTATATCAAATGTTAGATTTATTAAATCCTATCATCCAAAACCATAATCAAAAAGATTTAGATTTAAAATTTTATTTAAATGATGATGAAACAAGCTTTGCAGAGAGATTTTGGACTGAAAATAATTTAAATGATAAGTTTGTGATTGGAATACACACTGGAACAAGTAATAAGCCACCATTTAAAATGTGGGATTTAGAATACTGGAAACAACTCCTTATAAAAATAAATGAGAAATATAATGTAGATTTTATTGTATTTATTGGACCTAGTGAAGAAGAACATGAGAAATATTTAAAAAGTTTAGGGTTAGACAATTTAATTATTGCTAAGAATCTATCAATTAGAAAAACTATCGCTTTAATATCAAAATGTAATTTCTTTATTTCTGCTGATTCTGGATTGGCACATTGTGCATCTTTATTTAAAATTCCACAAATAGTTATGTTTGGTCCTGTTGATTATAAATATATACATCCATTTTCTGAAAATTGTAAGGTTGTTGTTCCTGATAACTATAAACCGTTCTATATTCCACATTGTGGGTTTATTTCTAAACCTTATGATTGTATGAAAGATTTAAAACCTGAAAAGGTTTTTAAGGAGTTTGAAGAATATTTAAAAGATTTGGGTATTTATGAAAAATTAAAAAGGTAATGAGTATGAAGATAGGGATTACTTCCGAACAATTGAATAGACCTTTAACTGGAAGGGGATATTATATCTATCATTTAATAAAAATTCTTTCAAGCAATACCAATAAAAATAATTATGATATTTATTTAATTAATTATAAAAATACTCAGATGTTCCCAAATCTAAAACATATTATATTAGAAAATCCATTTAAAAGAATTACAAAATCATACCAATTGTGGTATTTATATTTACCTCTTGGATTATATGACATTTCAAAAAAAGTAGATATTGTCCACTGTATTAATGCAGAACCAATATATTTAAAACCAAAAAATATCAAATTAATTACTACGATTTATGATATTATTCCATATTTGTTTCCTAAAACATATACTTTTTCAACATCTTTTAGATTTAGATTTATATTGCCTAAGACTTTAAAAATTTCTAATAAAATAATAACAATTTCACACCACACAAAACAAGATATTATAAAACACTTTAAAATCCCAGAAGATAAAATAAAAGTTATTCACTTAGCAGCAAATGAAAACTACAAACCATTAAATGAAAAAGAAATTGAAAAAATTAGAGAAAAATACAACTTAAATTATCCATTTATATTGTATGTTGGAGGATTAGAGCCAAAGAAAAATATTTCAACATTACTAAAAGCACTTTATAAACTTAAAAAACAAGGTATTAAACATAAATTAGTTATTACTGGAGAGAAACGATGGAAATACAAATCCATCTTTGAAACCATAGAAAAACTAAACCTACAAAAGGATGTTATATTTACTGGCTATGTTCCAGATGAGGATTTACCTGCGTTATATAATGCAGCGGATTTATTTGTTTATCCTTCTCTATATGAAGGTTTTGGACTACCACCGTTAGAGGCTATGGCATGTGGAACACCAGTAATTACTTCTAGTACTTCTTCATTACCAGAAGTTGTTGGAGATGCGGGAATAATGGTTAATCCTTACGATGTCGATGAGTTGGCTAAGGCAATGTATGAAGTTTTAACTAATGATGGATTAAGAGAAGAACTATCTAAAAAAGGTTTAGAAAGGGCTAAATTATTCAGTTGGAAAAAATGTGCTGAAGAGCATCTAAAAGTTTATGAAGAAGTTTATAATATGAAATGAGGGAAAGGATGAAAATTGGAATAATTGCAAATTCATTAAATCCACCAAGAACAGGGGTTGGAAATGTAGTGTATAATGTTCTAAAAAATATTCCTAAGAAAACATTAAGTAGAAATTTTTATTTAATAAATTACGAAGAAAATGGATTATTTCCAGAATCAAATAAAATTATTATAAAAAATCCATTTAAAAAAATTACTAAGAATTTTTTATGGTGTCAAATGCTACCTTTAAAAAATGAGTTAAATGAACTTGACATAATCCATAATCCATACCAACTTCCAACTTTATTTAATTTTAAACAAAAATATATAATGTCTATTTTGGATTTAATACAAATATTGTTTCCAAAAGAAATTAAAAAAAGTGTATATATTTCTCAAAAAATTATACTCTCAAAATCCATACAATCTACAGATAAAATAATAACAATTTCACACCACACAAAACAAGATATTATAAAACACTTTAAAATCCCAGAAGATAAAATAAAAGTTATTCACTTAGCAGCAAATGAAAACTACAAACCATTAAATGAAAATGAAATAAACAAAGTAAAAGAAAAGTATAACTTAAACTATCCATTTATATTGTATGTTGGAACATTAGAACCTAGAAAAAACATTCCGACACTGTTAAAAGCACTTTATAAAATTAAAAAACAAGGAATAAATCATAAATTAGTAATCACAGGTAAAAAAGGATGGAAATACAAATCCATCTTTGAAACCATAGAAAAACTAAACCTACAAAAGGATGTTATATTTACTGGCTATGTTCCAGATGAGGATTTACCTGCTTTATATAATGCAGCGGATTTATTCGTTTATCCTTCTCTTTATGAGGGTTTTGGATTACCACCGTTAGAGGCTATGGCATGTGGAACACCGGTTATAACTTCTAATACTTCTTCCTTACCAGAAGTTGTTGGAGATGCTGGAATAATGGTTAATCCCTATGATGTCGATGAGTTGGCTAAGGCAATGTATGAAGTTTTAACTAATGATGGATTAAGAGAAGAACTATCTAAAAAAGGTTTAGAAAGGGCTAAATTATTCAGTTGGAAAAAATGTGCTGAGGAGCATTTAAAAGTTTATGAAGAAGTTTATAATATGAAATAAGAGAAAGAAGATTTTAATAATTAAAATCAAATAACTTTGCTTTTCCAGAGTCATAAATAATATTTTCATTAGCTTCTAATATATTTTTTAATTTTTTTGTTTCATTTTTTGTAAGTGGAGCAACAGTCAGTCCTCCAAAAAATCCATTATCAAGCTCATATTTTGTTAAGATAAATTTAGAAACTTTATCTTTTTTCATTGAATAATATATTTCCTCAACACTTTTATGTTTTTTAATTCCTGGTATTAACATATAACCTAAGGCAGGTTTAGGAAATACATACTCCAATTTTACTAAATCATAAAATGCTAAATAACTATATAAAGCAGAACTTGATTCTAATGAGCCAACAATTATTTGTGGTTTATCCACATTTGTTATTAAAAAGTTGAATAATGAAACTCCATCATTTCTAACCTGATAAGGAAATGGACTACTTCCGCTAATTGCAAAATGAGCTTCAAAGGTAGAATCAAGCAATAAAAGTATTGTTAAGATAATAGACAATCCCAAAAATACTTTTCCTAATTTATTCCAAAGTTTATCCTTAGAGTTTAATAACTGTAATATTGGTGTCATAATTAATGAATTTAAAAGCCATCCATTTGGTAAGTAAAACGATAGATTTCCACCATAATGTGTAAAATAGGAATACATCCATGTAGCATCCCTACCAAAAATAAGAGTATAAAAATAAGATAAAGAACATGGTTTCAGATTTTTATGTTTTAAATAATATACTGCAATAAATAATAACATAAAAACTGAAGTAGTTACAAATAAAATATGCCACCATTTTCTAACAAACATCCACTGATAATTAAATATATATCCACTTTTTTGCATTATAACTCCAGACGATGACGATGAACCTACAAGTTTTGTAATTAAAGTATTAACTAACATAGTGAATGTTTCAAATAAACCTTTAGTATGTTCCAAATTGACAAAATAAAAATTCTGTAAGGTTAGTAATATTATAAACAGTATAATTATTTTCTTAAAAGATGCGGCTAATTCTTTATTTATTATCTCGATGTTTAAATATTTTAATATTTTATAAACAATCATAAATATCAATAACCCTCCTGTTAAAGTTAATGGATAATTGTAATGCGTAAATAAGTTTGCAACAAAAATTAAAATCAATATAAGAAGGATTTTATTTATAATATTCTTATTATTTGTTACTACTAACCTTAACAACAAGTAGTAACTAAACAATACATATACTAAAAAAATTCCATGATACTCAAATACATAAAATTTCCCAATTACAAATTTACAAATAAATGCATAAATACCTACAAATAGTATGAAAAATATTAATATATCGTAAATCAGATTATTATTGCTAATTAATTTTATATTATTGTAATATAAGATTCTAAATATACATAACAAAGCCAAACAGTAAATCATATATGGGATTGGCAAATAACTGGTAGTAAAAATACTTAATCCTGTAATGTTACTTAAAATACCTACTAGCACACCAGATAATGGCTCATATTGGATAAAATCTTTTGTGTGACATTGCCATGCTGAATATTTTGCTATTTTCGATATATAACTAACTGCAGATTCTAAATTTCCAAATTCATTTATAGATTTTGCCATGATAATAGTGGTAGGTATAAAAGGGTCACATTGAAAATCCAAAACTGAAATATTTATGTAGAATCCTAATATAAACAACAATAATAGTAACATATAATAATTTTTAATGTTCATATTTTATCCCTCGCGTTTTTAATTTTTTGTTAATCATTGTTTATAAATAAAATAAACAAACTCTATTTAATTTTTTTTACCATATTTCCCTCTAATCCCATCCCAAATTCCCTTATAAAAATATATTAATAAATAAGATTTTTTCTGTAAAAAAACAAAATTAACAAACCTTCTTGCATGCTTATATGTTAAAAACCATATCAAAAATAATAAATAATTAAAAAGGTTATTATGTTTTTTTGCAAATAATATTGAGTTTCTTGTTGTATAATATACAACAGTGGGAGAAAACTCCCCTCCAGAACTGGCTGAATATTTATGCCAAATTTTAGAAAATGGTGTATAATACATTAAATATTTTTTTGATATTCTATACAACCAGTCGCTTTCTTCATGGTATAAAAAAAACTTTTCATCCAACAATCCAAATTCATTAATTGCTTTTGTTTTTACCAATATACAACATCCAACTAATGAATCTACCTGTTTTATTACACCATATTGTCCTTTATCTATCTCGCCATAACCTATCATATTGTAATCCCATATATTCACTATATTAAATATATTCTTTTTTATTTTTATTCCAGCAGTTTGAATTTTATTTGGTTCTGAATACAAATAAACTTTTGGACCTACAACTCCAATCTTTTCATCTCCTTCAGCAACTTTAACCATCTCAATTAAAAAATCCTTATCCACAACAGTGTCATTATTTAACAATAAAACATACTTAGGATTTAAAACATCTAAACTAAATTTTATTCCAACATTATTTCCCCCAGCAAAACCATAATTATCTCTATTTTTAATTAAAATCATTCTTCTATTTGATTCTAATCCTTCATATTCTTCTTTTTCTAAAAATTTACCATTTTTTGCATCATCTTCAGTAATTTCAAAAACTTTTATAGGTTTATTTTCCTTTGAATATTTAAAAAACTTAGAATTTACCTCTATTTTTCCTTCACAATACTCTTTTATTTTTTCAATAGATTCATCCTTAGAATCATTATCTACAACAATAACATCATAGTTTGAATAATTAATTCTATACAAAGATTCTAAGCATTCTATTGTATCTCTCCAACCATTCCAATTCAAAATTATAATTGAAACACGAGGAAACATTTTATCATCACCTTAAACTTTCAAGTATGATTTATTGGTGATTTAATCATGTTGCAGATTTGGAGATAACCCTTCATTATAGAAACATGTTAATAAATCGATTGAAACAGAATACATTTCTAAGGATTTTGAGTATCAAATACCTCTGACAGGCACAATTATTTCTAAAAGTTAATAGGACTTTCGCAAGCATATTCGAATATAATGATATAGCATTTATGATAAGATATTTCTACCACAACATTTTACTATTTTTCGAATAAAAATTGTTTATGGTGAGAATATTCTCAAAAAAGCGAATGCAATTGTTTATATACTCTTTCTTCTATTGTCAGAGTTTAATTCGTGTATAGAACTA
>NZ_AGJL01000043.1 GCF_000243455.1 Methanotorris formicicus Mc-S-70
AAAGTTATTTCGAAGCGATAAAAGAAATTAGGCAAACTCTTCGAGTTTTGCTACTCGCTTGCTACCGCAAGCGAAAACATGATTAAATCGTTTATAGAGAGAACAAAGTATAAAATATTGAATAAGTTGAGAAAAAAGCATTGAGACCAACTTCTCAAGGTTAGTTGCGATGTTTTCTAAGCATATTCACGCTGTAAGCAAGAAAGGGCTGAGTGTTAAGCTCTTACTCTTCACAATCGCTTATAATCTTAAAGTGTTAGATGAAGTTAATTCAATTAAATAAATATTTAAATTTGTGATGGGAATTACGGTAATAAAATATAAATATAGAAAGTTAAATATGGTTAAGAGAAATATAATATATGATTCTAAAAATTAAAAGGGATTCTTTGTATATACAGCGAAAAACATAAAAATATAAGTAATTCTACTGCTACTTAGTTGTAGAGCAAAAATCACATAATCAAAAATCATCGTTAGGTGATGCTATGGACATATTTGACAACATCAAAAATATTGGGAAAATTATTAGATTGGAGAGAATATTCAACAGGACAAGTGCAAAAACTGTTATAGTTCCAATGGATCATGGAGTTTCATCAGGACCAATAAGGGGTCTAATCAACATGAAAGAAACAATAAACGCTGTTGCTGACGGAGGGGCTAATGCTGTTTTATTACATAAGGGGATTGTCAGACATGGGCATAGGGGATACGGAAAGGATGTAGGTTTAATCATCCACTTATCCGCTGGAACATCCCTCTCACCAGACCCAAATAAGAAAGTTATCGTTACCAGTGTTGAAGAAGCTGTAAGAATGGGTGCTGATGCAGTTTCAATTCACGTTAACGTTGGGGCAGATACTGACGATGAAATGTACCAAGATTTAGGTAGAATTGCAGAGATTTGTGAATACTGGGGTATGCCATTAATTGCTATGATGTACCCAAGAGGTAAAAAGATAGGGAATGAGAGAGACCCAGAGGTTGTGGCACATGCTGCAAGGTTGGGGGCTGAATTGGGAGCAGATGTCATAAAGACAAACTACACTGGAGATCCAGATACATTCAAAGATATTGTAAAGGGATGCCCTGCACCTATAGTTATAGCAGGAGGTCCTAAAACAAACACAGATGTGGAGTTCTTAAGGATGGTTAAAGATGCTATTGACGCTGGGGCAGTTGGAGTTGCAATTGGAAGAAACATATTCCAGCATGAAAACGTTAGAGGCATGACAAGGGCAGTATCAAAAGTAGTCCATGAGGGTCTTGAGGTTGAGGAGGCATTAAAAGAATTAAAAAAATAAAACCTATATGTGATATCCCGAAATTATTTCGCACATGATAATTATAAATATTCGAATGATAACACCCATAAAAATAGTTAATGTTGTTGATAATGAGGTCTTCTTAATGCAAGCAGTTCATCAAGAAAGTGATGTTATTCCAGAAAATATTGACTGTATAAGAGCAATGCTCCAAATGGAAGATGATAACTTTAAATCAATTGAAAAGACAAATAAATCATTAAGAATTAATTAAAATGATTTTTTCTTAATTTTATTTTTTATTTTAGTATTTATTTATATATTTGAATTAATTAATATTTTTATGTAAAAAATTAATTTTGAAATTATCCCACCATGGTCTGATTTTAACAGTGTTTGTCAATACTGAGATTGTATTTCCATCCCCCTAGGGTCTGATTTTAACGAAATCGAGGTGCAAGTTTTACAAGAATACAGAAGTGTTTCCATCCCCCTAGGGTCTGATTTTAACCAAAGAGATTGCCAAAGAAATCTATGACAAATAAAGGGTTTCCATCCCCCTAGGGTCTGATTTTAACATCTTTTTTTTAAAATCAGACCCAATGGGGATAAAGAGTTTCCATCCCCCTAGGGTCTGATTTTAACGCAACTGATTGGAACATATACAGAGAAATCAACAAAGGTTTCCATCCCCCTAGGGTCTGATTTTAACTACCAGACGGCGGAAAACTTCCAAATAAAAAATTCATGTTTCCATCCCCCTAGGGTCTGATTTTAACAAAGAGACGGCGTAAAAGGATTTATTGACATGAGAAGGTTTCCATCCCCCTAGGGTCTGATTTTAACGCATAACTACGGAAGGGACTAAATTTAGAAAAAACTCGTTTCCATCCCCCTAGGGTCTGATTTTAACGTTTCGAAGATAAAGTAACATTTATAATAGATGACGAAGTTTCCATCCCCCTAGGGTCTGATTTTAACAAGCAAGAATATAATATTTTTACATTTTATTTTTTGATTATATGTTTCCATCCCCCTAGGGTCTGATTTTAACCAAATAAACCAACTAAGCAACTTTAATGCAAAAATAGTGTTTCCATCCCCCTAGGGTCTGATTTTAACTCCAGAAATTGAGTATGTAAATAAAGTTAGGTTAAAGTTTCCATCCCCCTAGGGTCTGATTTTAACAATTTAGATGACCCTTCAATAACAGAAGAAACTGTCAGGTTTCCATCCCCCTAGGGTCTGATTTTAACTCTCCAAGAGAGTGGGGAGAGTTTGCAAGTCTTTTTGTGTTTCCATCCCCCTAGGGTCTGATTTTAACTATGGTAAGACCGGAAGGGTTTATGAAACACAAGTTAAGTTTCCATCCCCCTAGGGTCTGATTTTAACATGCAAAATAAAAAACAATGTAAATTATAATTGCTAAGGTTTCCATCCCCCTAGGGTCTGATTTTAACGGTGAAGAAGCAAAGTCATCATTTAATTTAGAATATTTAGGTTTCCATCCCCCTAGGGTCTGATTTTAACTCATTTTGAGAGATTTGTTGCTGTGTTATTAATAATGTGTTTCCATCCCCCTAGGGTCTGATTTTAACATGTTTTAAAACAGCCAGGATTTTCAGCTGTGAATGAAGTTTCCATCCCCCTAGGGTCTGATTTTAACAGGATAAAATTTTGCTCTTTTTCCTATATAAACTTTTCTACTTGCTCCTTTTCGAGACCTTGATCTTCGAAGGGGTATTAACAGCGTTCATTTATATACCTCCGCACTTCTCTAAAAATCGTTTAAATTCGAAATAATTTTTTAAAATCTTTTTAAATTTTAAAATATTTTTTACCTATTGGGGAAAATCTAAAATAATTATTACCAATTCCCTAAATCCAAAAATCTCAATAAATTCATAAAACTAAATACTCAAATTCTTTAAAATAGACTGACCTTCGAAATTCGATAAAAATCTACAAAATCAAAAAATAACCCTTTAAAAATAAATTAAATAAAAAAATAAAAACTTTTAGCGAGAAAAAATAATAAACAATTTAATCTCCCCTGTACTGCAACATCTCCTCTTCACTTAATTTTGAAACATCTATTCCTCTCATTGGTTCTCCAATGTTTTTGCTGACCTCTGCTATAACATCTGGCTTGTCGTAGTTGTATGTTGCCTCAACAATTGCTCTTGCTCTTTCTTCTGGATTCTCAGATTTGAAGATTCCTGAACCAACGAATACACCATCAGCACCAAGTTGCATCATTAAAGCAGCGTCAGCAGGAGTTGCAATTCCACCAGCAGCAAAGTTAACAACAGGCAATCTCTTCAATTTTGCAACCTCATAAACCAACTCAACAGGAACTTTAAGTTCATTTCTTGCTATATAAACTAATTCCCTATCCAATCCCATCTCATAGCAACCAACAACTCTTGCAATTCCTTCATTAACTGCTCTCATGTGCCTTACTGCCTCAACAACGTTTCCAGTTCCTGCTTCTCCTTTTGTTCTAATCATTGCTGCTCCTTCTTCTATTCTTCTTAATGCCTCTCCAAGATTTCTCGCACCGCAAACAAATGGAACTTTGAATTTTGTTTTATCTATATGATGCATCTCATCTGCAGGAGTTAAAACCTCACTCTCATCAATCATATCTACACCAATCGCCTCTAATACTTGTGCCTCAACAAAATGTCCTATCCTTACTTTTGCCATAACAGGGATTGAGACGGCATCTTTTATCTCTAAAATTAGTGCAGGGTCTGACATTCTTGCGACCCCACCCTGAGCCCTTATATCTGCCGGAACTCTTTCTAAAGCCATAACTGCAACTGCACCAGCATCTTCTGCAATTTGTGCCTGTTCAACAGTTGTAACGTCCATAACTACTCCATGCTTAACCATCTTAGCAAATCCCTTCTTTAACAAATCAGTTCCTACCTTTTTCATAATAACCCTCCATAATTGTTATTCTTCCATGTTTGTTGTTACAATATATAAACTATAACGTCATCATGTTATTCTAAATAACAATAAATATAAAAATCATATAGATAAAAATAATCTTCTGTAATCTAATTAACTTACCCAATTAAATTGTTGACCAAATTTAAGAAAGCATTTATAAAGTAACTTAAAAACAATATCAATATTTAATTTGAAGTAAAAGGCATTTATTAGTAGTCCCACCCTTCTTCTCCAACAAGTGGTACAAATGAAACCTCTCCAAAATCCTTTTCAATAATTTTTCCGTCTTTCTTTTCAATTAAAATGAGATGTTGGATGTACCTCCCAACTGGCATTAGTAATTTTCCTCCATCTTTAAGTTGTTCTATTAAAGGCCTTGGCACTTTAGGACCAGCGGCAGTTGCATAAATTCTATCGTAAGGGGCAAGTGGCTCATACCCCAATGTTCCATCCCCACATATTACAACTACATTGTTATATCCCAATCTTCTTAAAGTTTCCTCTGCCTTTTTAGCAAGTTCTGGAAACCTTTCAACCGTAACAACCAACCCGTCTTTTCCAACCAATTCCGCAGTAACAGCAGCATGATATCCACATCCAGTTCCAACCTCAAGAATCTTCTGCCCCTCCTCCAAATCAAGAATATCACACATCATCGCAACCATATGGATTGCTGAAATCGTCTGCCCAAAACCAATTTCAAGAGGTGTATCAACATAAGCGTATTCTTTTAAATGTTCTGGGACGAATTCATGCCTTGGAACCTTTAAAAGTGCTTCGGCAACTTTTTTATTTTTGATATATCCCTCATGTATAAGAGTTTCAATAATAGGTTTCATTTTTTCAATCATAAAAAGCCCCCCAGTTCAAAAATTAGAAAAAAGGATATTTAAGTTATATATTATATATCATTAATTATACTTAAAACTATCTAAAATTATTATGGTGATTTTTATGGATTTGGGAAATAAGAGGGTAATTTATGCCAAATCTTTTTTAACAGAAACGCAAATAAGGGTTTTAGAGTTGAGAAGAAAGGGTTTGACCCAGGAAGAGATTGCAAAAATACTTGGAACAAGTAGGGCAAATATAAGCATGATTGAAAAGAGAGCAAAAGAAAACATTGAAAAGGCAAAAAATACATTAAGAATATACAATCAAATTTCCGCACCGCTGGTGATTGACATTGAAAAAGATATCGATGCCTTGGAAATTCCTGAAATTATTTTTAAAAAGGCAGATGAAGAGGGGATACATATAAAATATGATACCTTAGGTATGTTGGAGTTTATTAAAAAGAATGCAAAGCAATTCATTGAAAAGAGGGTTGTTAAAGAACCATTTAAAATATACGTCCTTGAAAACGGGGAATTAGATATAGGCTAATAAAAACACAAAACAGTGATATCTATGAAGATAGTTCAGGAAATTCCTGAGAGGGACATAATAAAAGTAATGCCAGAAAACTTAGATGATTTATGGTACCTCTCTACAATAATAGAAAGAGGAGACAACATATATGCAGTAACTGAAAGAAGGGTTCAGGATAAAGGAGATAAGTTGAGGGCGGATAGGGGTGTTAAAAGAAGGATGTTTTTAGGTGTTAGATGTGAGAAGGTTGAATTTCATGAAGATACCAATAGATTGAGGATTTTTGGGACAATCATTCATGCTCCTGATGATGTGCCACTTGGTTCCCATCATACGATTGATGTTGAACCATTTACAGAGGTTTCTATTCAAAAAAGATGGAAAAAGTGGCATCTTGAAAGATTGAAGGAGGCAGTAGAATCATCCCAGAAACCAAAGATTGTTGCAGTTGTTATGGATGATTCTGAGGCAGATGTTTATTTAATAAGGGAATTTGGGGTTAAAGAAGTGGCAAGTATAAAATCAGATGTTTCAAAGAAATTGGATTACAAGGCAAATGAGGCTGTTAGAGCAGATTACTATCATGAAATTGCAAAAACACTTTTAAATTACGACACTGATAAAATTTTGGTTGCAGGTCCTGGTTTTGGAAAAAATAACTTCCAAAAATTTGTTTCAGAGAAATATAAAGATTTGGCAAAAAAACTTGTTGTTGAAAACACATGTACAACAGGAAGAACGGGATTAAATGAGATTTTAAAGAGCGGAATTATTAATAAAATTTATGGAGAAGCGAGATTAGGTAAGGAGGCACAGTATGTAAATAAACTTTTGGAAGAAATAGCAAAGAATGGTTTGGCATCTTATGGAATAGATGAAGTTAAAAAAGCATTAAACTACTCTGCAATAGATGTCCTTTTGGTTACTGATGAGATGTTGAGGAAGAGACATATTGAGGAGATTATGAACCTAACTGAGAGTGCTGGTGGGAGAGTTATAATTATTTCAACATCACACGATGCTGGAAAGCAGTTGAAGGCACTTGGTGGTATTGGTGCTTTGTTGAGATTCCCTATTGAATAAAAATTGGGTGATTGCATGAATAATCTTATAGTTGCAAGAATGCAGAAATTTACAATTGAAGATTTGATGAGGTGTATTTTGGGCTTGCAGGAGATTGAAATCAGAATTTATTTTGAACTTTTGGAAATGAAAGAAGCAACAGTCCTTGAAATTGCTGAAAAAATAGGGAAGGATAGAACAACAGTTCAAAAAGCATTGAGGAGTTTAATGAATTGTGGATTAGTTGAGAGGGAAAAAATAATAGAAAAGAGTGGATTTAAATACATTTACAGACCCGTTGAATTTAAAGAAGTGAAGGTAAAAATGGAAGAACTTTTAGATGAGTGGTATTTGAGCGTTAAGGATTGGTTAAAAAAGTATTGATCTTAATTTTTTTAAAGTTCGTTTTAAGGTTGATTAAAGAATCATAATATTGACTTGTAGTATTGGTAGATAACATATACGAATTCTTTTATTTCTTCAGTTGTGTATTTGCAATTTTCATTAATTGTACCTATTAAATAAAGTTCGTACATTGGTATTATAAATATACGTTCCTGTTTTAAAAATAATGGTTCTTTTAATTTTTTTATTTTATCTTTGTTGGAACCTACGTGCTCCATTATAAAAGAAAATCCATCATAATCCATAACAAAAAGTGCATTAAATCTATCATCAAAAATAACTAAATTTGAGCCGATAAATTCCCCCATTGGATGAATAAAGCATTCTATAAATTTTAGAATGCATTCTTCATCTTCCTCGCCAAGTTCTTCTTTTGACAAACATGTGTAGAGTTCTTTTAAATCAATGTTATGCTTTATCATATTCTTGACGAGTTCTAAAATCGCTTTTATGTCTTTTTCACTTAAACTCTTTATTTCACTCTTCGCAAGATTTAGGAACTCTTCCTCATCAAATCCAAGAATTTTAGAAATTGTTGATAATTTTTTTAGGGAATATTTTTCATATCCTTCTTTAAAGCATCCACATATTCCAGTATACCCTACAATCTCCCCTTCATCATTTTTTATAGGGTATAGAACCTTTAAAAGTCCAGCATTACAATAATCAACAATAATATCTTCTTGTTCATCCTCAAAATTTGTAATTTTAGGTGGTCTCTTTTCAATGATGCCTTTTTTTACCATGTTATTTTTTAATTTTACTGAATTTAAAACCATTTTGTGGCTATCTTGGCAGATACTCTCTCCAACTTTATGGCTTTTTATCATCCTACAAACTTCATTTCCAAAATAAAACGGCTCTATAACCTCTCCCTCCTTATTGAACGTAGCCACATTTGCCTTTAACAACCTACTTATTGGCTTTAGGATTAGGATGTTGATTTTTTGAATCCTTTCTAAATCCATATTCTCCCCAAGTTACATGTATAAGATAAAATTTGTTGAAAGTTATAAAAATACTTTTTGGAAAAAAAGAAAAACCCAAAAAAAAGTTGAAATTTATCTATTTATTCATTAATTCTTCAACTTCTTCCAAAAACTTACCTTGACCAACCCTTTTCATAACTGCAGCGAGTCTCTCCCTTTGTGGTTTCTTAGCGTATTTATCATAGACAACTAATACCTTATCTATGAAGTTGATTATCTCATCAACACTCATTAACTTCATGCTAACTCCTTCAACAACCTCCCTACCTGTCTTACCTCCAACATAAACCATAAAACCCTCTTCTTTAACATCCCTTGCCTCATTTGGACATGCTTTAATACACTTACCACATCCGATACATACGTTGTAGTTTGTGTAAGAGGTTTCTCCTCTTATATCAATTGCCTCAACCTTACAAACCTCTGCACATCTTCCACAGCCGTTACAATTTTCATTAACTATTGGAAACCTAACCCCAACTATACCAATGTCATGGATTTGTGGTCTTACACATTTGTTTGGACATCCACTAATTGCAATTTTGAATTTGTATGGAGCAGGTCTTTCTTTGAAGTTGTCTTCGATTATTTTTGCAAGTTCTGTTGTGTCTATCAAACCACTTCCGCAGTTTCCTTTTCCAGGACATGCCAATGTTGCTCTAACTAATGGTCCTTCTGAACCAGTTATTAATCCTTTTTCCATAAGTTCTAAAACAATATCTTCAGCATCAAATCCACTTATACCATGAAGTTCATAAGCCCCCCTATTTGTTAATTTTATCTTTGCATTGTATTTTTCAGCAAGATTTAGGATTTCTTTTATCTCATCTATACTATACCATCCAGCAGGCTTTGCCCTAATTCTTATGAAGTAAGTTCCATCTGCCCTCTTACCAACTCCTCCATAATCAGATGTCCAGTAGAAGGAGATATATTCATTATTTTCTTTTCTTTTTTCAACTTCCTTCTTAAATCTCTTTAGCTTTTTCTTTCTTAGTTTTTCAATTGCCTCTAAATTAACCCCTTCTTTTAATTCCACAGCATTCTTAATTTCTTCCCCTTTCTCAGTTCTTATTATAACCGTCGAATAACCATCTGGACTTCCAACACTCCCAACTGAAACATCAGCCATACTTGCATCAAAATCCCTACACATCTTACATCCTGAACATATTTCAAACTCTTTTAAGTCAATTTCTTTTTTATCTCCGTTAATATAAACA
The DNA here is from genome assembly GCF_000243455.1 of Methanotorris formicicus Mc-S-70. NCBI lineage: Archaea > Methanobacteriati > Methanobacteriota > Methanococci > Methanococcales > Methanocaldococcaceae > Methanotorris > Methanotorris formicicus. The sequence goes on from NZ_AGJL01000043.1 coordinate 9,280, forward strand.
AGTAATTTTCCTTTTTTGATGTCGAATTTCTCAACTTTCTCTATGTCTATTCCATGTTTTGCAAGAACTTCCTTCATGTTGTCATAATCAAACTTCTCCATACAGAATAAACCAATTAAGTATTCAATTTTTGGCAACTTAACTGGTTTTCCATTTTTACCGAGTTCTCCATCATGTTTTGATAAGTATGGGAAATATTGCAACTTCCTCAACCCATTAATTTGGCATGGTAATCCAACGACTGCAACCTTCTCTAATCCCATTTCTCCAGCCTTTCTTAATGCATCAAGTGTTGATACTGTGTATTTTGATTTTGCAGTTTTTAATAAATCCTCTGCATTTTGAACAACTAATGAAACTGGTTTCCAGCACTCCTCTCCAACAACAATTGCCCCATCGATTTTTCCATTTTCTAATAAGTATTTTAAAAATGTTGTTACAACACCCCCATCCTGCCCTTCAACATCCCCTTTTCCATAGTAATGTTCTTCTTTGAACTTCTCTCTTATTTTTATTTGGTATTTTCCTGATGAGATTCTTGGACAAACCTCAAAGCACATCCCATTTCCCTTTCTTAAACATTCTTCTATTAATTTTGGTTTCTCATCAAAAGTTAATATACCATTAGGACATACTACTGTACATGTTCCACATCTTGCACATATTCCATTATCAACGATTTCATTTAACTTCCACTCGTACATTTGCATCACCTATATGTGTGAATAATTTATTCACACCTTAATTTTTTAACCAAGGTGTATATAAAACTTACTAACGTGTGCATGAATTACGCACACATGTCTATATCATAGTTCATTTGCATATTTTTGTATATATTGTTTATATGTTTGGTGATATTATGTTCTGCAACCAAAATTACAAATTTGGAGTTATCCCAAAAAAAGACGGTTATGCAATAAGATTAGCGTTAAAACCGGGTTATATAACCTCTGAGCAATTGGATGCGATAAGTTATATTGCAAAAAATTTTGGGGAAGACAGGATTCACATCACAACAAGACAGGGTATTGGGTTAAAAATAAAGTTTGAATACTTGGAAGAGGCAGAGAGGTTATTGAATGATGTTGGAATTAAGTTGGGCTCAACCGGAAAAAGGATTAGGCAAATAGTGGCATGCATTGGAACTGAATGCCCAAATTCTATTGGGGATTCGATAAAGTTGGCAGGGATGATTCATGATGAGTTTGAAGGCATCTGGGTTCCAAAAAAATTGAAGATAAATATCAGCGGATGCCCAAACGACTGCACCCACCATCAGTTTTGTGATATTGGTATATGCTTTAGATACATTTTAAAAATTGATAAAAAAGAATGCTCTGAATGTGGGAAATGCAGAAGTTTTTGTGAGGTAGATGCAATAGATTGGAAAAATAAGGTTATAAAAGAAAATTGCATAGGGTTGGGAGAATGTCTCAAACTCTGCAATGCTATAAAGGTTGAAGATAAGGTTATATCCATATTTATTGGTGGAAAAGGAGGGAGATTTCCAAAAAGAGGAAAATTTTTGGCGAATGTTAAAACTGAGAATGGAGTTATAAAGGTTATTGATGGAATTATTGAATTATACACAAAATTTGGAAAAGGAAGGGTGTGTGATTTTGTTGAACATGTTGGCATTGAGAGTATTAAAAAAAGTTTAAAAGAGAAAGGACTTATATAATAACATTTTACAAACTTCTCTTCTTTAACAACTTTAATACAAAATCTTTCTTTTTAATTGCCTCATCACATGCCTTTCTAACCTTTTCCTTCATCTCCTCAAAGTTCTCTGGTTTTTTCTCTCCAACAACCTTTTTAACTGGTGTATATGCTGCCTCTCTAAACTTGGGGATTAGTGGGATTTTTTTATCATCCTCAACCAAATAACTTTCATTTCCTTCTTCAACGTATCCGACTTCAATAGCACCAGTAGCCTTTTTTATCTCTTCCACGTACTCCTCAGGGCAGATAATCATTAAAGAATCTGTTGAAACTCCCAACGGGTCTATATTCAACTTATTAAGCATATCTAAAACCTTTGGATTTATTGTTTTATAAACTGCCTCCTTATCAAAAACTAATGAAACATTGGCGGTTTTTGAAATCTCATATGCATCTCCCCTTAAACCTCCATTGGTCACATCTGTCATAGTGTTTATGCAATTTACCAAACCACTTTCAATTAACTTCTTGCACGCTATCAAGAAATCCACATTTAGAGTTTCATAAATCACATCAAACATTCCATAATATAATGCGGTTGTGGTTATAGTTCCTCCTCCACTCCCCTCTGTCATTAAAATAACATCCCCAACCTCAGCCCTCTTTCGTGCTGTTGGTCTTCCCTCCTTTATAACGCCAATTGCACCAACAGAACTCACCATCCTATCTCCTAAAACCATATCTCCCCCAACCCTCAAAGTACTCCCTGCAACCAGTGGAACATCTATCGCTTCAGAGACGGCACAAATACCTGCAGTATAATCAAAAATCTTCCCAACATCCCCATCATCCGCCAAATGAATATCACTTATCAATGCAACCGCCTCTGCACCCATAACGTAAACGTCCCTCAATGCTGCCCTTGCAACGTGAAAACCTCCTAAAAATGGAAATTCACTTAACCTTGAATGGGTTCCATCAATTGCAACAACAATGAATTTTGCATCACCTTTAACAACCCCTGCATCATCTTGCTCTTCACTACTAATTTCTGCCTTTACCCTTGTGCTTTTAATTATCCTTGCTATTTCTCTATGCACAAAAAAGTCCCCTTCTCCTCTACTTCCAACCCCTATTTTTCCCATTGTTACATTGGATTTTGGAAAATCTAAGAGATTTTTTAATGTTTCGTCTTCAATTTCTTTATATTTTTCTGTTGTTTTGACTTCCTCCAAAACTGCCTTAACGAATTTCTTTGCCCACTCTTCGCTAACTTCCTTTATTTCCATTACTCTTCTAAATCCATCCTCTATAATCTTATCCTCTGGAATATTTTTCCTCAAACTTCTCCTAATGTATCCTTCAATATCCATTTTTCCACCATAGTATATATTAAAAGATTTAAAAAAATGATTATATAAAATTTCAAAAATAAAACAAAAAAGTAAAATATTATTCACTTAGTTTAAGAATTGCTTCTGCAATATCCCCATTGCATTCTTCTAATGCCTTCCTCGCTTCTTCTTTTGAGACATTGCATTGATTTGCAACCAATTCAACATCTTCTTCTGTAATCTCTACTTTAACCTCTTCATCCTTTATCTCTTTCTCTTCTTTCTTTATTTTTTTAGGTTTTCCAGTTATGCTATATGTTTTAACTCCTAAAATATCCATTACTTGAACTTTTGGACTTTCAAATACCCATTCTTCATCTTCAAATTCAAATACTACTCTAATAACATCTAAATCCTCAGCATCCATGCCAAAGTCTTTCATCATCTTTTGCATTTGCTTTAACATTCTTGGGCTTAATTTTCCTCCTCCTGGAAACATACAATCACCTATTCTATGTTGAGTTGTTATCATTTTTAATATCTTTCGTTATATATGTTTTGGATTATAAGTTGTTTGCGTTAGATATTGGAAATATTAATAAATTTAATGAAGATTAACTTATTTTAAAATTTAAGATAAATATACAACATCTTATTAAAATTTGCAAACAACTATAATTAATTTAAAATTAAATTTAGATGTCTTATTTAAACCTTCAAACTTACATCAACGCCCCCAAAACAAAACACATCAAAACAAGATTCATGATGATTTTTAGATATTTTGAGGTTTTTGACATTATCTCTTTTGAAGGTTTCTTTATCGCTTTAAAAATAACATATAAAAAAGATAAATCACATAAAATTATCAAAATCAAATAAACCTTTCCAAAAATGCCCATTATGTAAGGGAGTGGACTTAATACAACTGCAATAACTATAAACATAGCAGCAATGTATAGGGATTTTTTTCCATATTTTATTGGGAGGGATATAACTCCCTCCTTCACATCCCCTTCAACATCCTCAAAGTCCTTTACAATCTCTCTACACCACGTTGCAAACATCGCGCATAAGAACAAAATTACCACAATGGGCATATTATTAACTGCTGCCCCACCAAAAAGGAATACAGAACCGGTTAAATAGGCAACAATAAAATTACCAATAATTTTATTTCTCTTATATTTTTTAGCATATAGGTAGAGCATAACTGAGTTAATTAAAGCAATGATAAAGCATATAACATTAAAAAGCGATAAGATTAAACCAAAAATTAACAATAACCATGCAAATCTCCATGCATTTTTTATTGAGATTTTATTTGAAGGTAGGGGGCGGTGTGGTTTGTTAAGTTTATCTATCTCAACATCATATATATCATTAATCACATTCCCAAATCCGCAGATAAAGAAAACTACCAAAAATGCAAGGGTTAAAACAAATAAATAATCAAAATTAAAGTTAGATGCTATTAAACCACCAATAAATGCTCCAAATGATGCGGTTATGCAATTTTTTATTCTCATCAGTTCCAAATAATGCCCTATCATAACACCACCATTTTTACTATAAACATAATATGGATAAAATGCTATAAAAATTGAGGGGGATTATGTTAAAGTTTGGTACTGCAGGTATTCCAATAAATGCAAAGAGTAATTATGATGCCATATCCTTTTTAAGGAAAGTGGGTTTAAATGCCTTAGAGTTGGAGTTTGTTAGAGGAGTTAATATGAAGGAGGATTATGCGAAGAAGTTAAAAACCCATGCAAGGGAAGATATTGTATTGAGTGCTCATGCTCCATATTATATAAATTTAAATGCAAAGGAAGAGGATAAAATTGAGGGGAGTATAAGGAGAATTATTAATACTGCAAAAATAACAAATATTTGCGGGGATAATGTTGTTTTCCACCCTGGATATTATTTGAAGAAGAATAAGGAAGAGGTTTATAAAAAGATAGTTTCAAACATAAAAAGAATCCTTGATATCATGGAAGAGAACAAAATAAAATCCATGCTTAGACCAGAAACAACAGGGAGGATTTCCCAATTTGGGAGTATTGATGAGATAATAGATTTATGCCATGAACTCAATATTCTCCCATGTGTGGATTTTGCCCACATATATGCAAGGAGTTTGGGGAAGGTTAATGATTACAACTCGTTCCATAATGTATTATCAAAAATTGAGGATAAGTTGGGAAAAGATGCCTTAAAAAACATGCACATCCATATATCCGGAATAGATTTTGGAAAGGGGGGAGAAAAGAACCATCTCCCATTAAAAGAGTCCAAATTTAATTATAAAGATGTTTTAAAGGTACTGAAGGACTTTGATGTTGAGGGTGTAGTCATCTGTGAGAGTCCAAAGTTGGAGTATGATGCACTATTGATGAAGAAGTACTATGAAAGTTTGTTCTAATTTTATTTTTCAAGTGTTATAACCACCTTTCTTAAGGATCGTCCTTTTTCACATTTGATTTTTTCATTCATAACAGATAGGATTTTGTACCTATCCCCCTCATCAATACCTTCTGGATTGCAGTATATATAGTTCTCACAGAATACGTTTTCACAGTTTATTGGGTTGTGAGTTAATGTAACACCCTCAAGTGCCTTTTTTGCCTCTACCATAATCACAAACTCTGCAGGAACTACTTCAACAACTTTAACTCCATCTTCATGGATTTTACATTGGTGATTTGCAGATCTGACACTTACAATTTTATACCTCCTTCCAACTTCAAGGTTATCATGGCAAATACGTTTAAATTTACAGGTCTCACATTCTTCTAAAATTCCCATATATACGAATTCATTTCCCATTTTAGCCAATTTACTACCGATGAGGGTAATCTTTTTCATAATCTCACTCCTTCAAACTAACATCACAAATCAATATTATTAAACGACAAAATAGTATAAAATAATTCTTATTAAAATGTAATTTTACCATTTGTTGTCGCTAAGAAAGCACAGCCCTGTAGGGTTCGAAACAGTTTCTTAGTTTTCGTAGCATACCGTAACATATAAATACTTATCGTAGCATATTGTTATATTGTGATTCTTATGGAAATGTATAGAGTCGGAAAGTTTGCAAAGTTAGTAGGAGTTCATCCGCAAACTGTGAAAAGATGGATTTATAGTAAAAAAATAAGGGCTATAAAAATTGGGAAAGAGTATAGAATACCACATTCTGAATTACAAAAGATTTTGGGAGATAGGGGAGGAAATAGAATAGCAATCTATGCAAGAGTTTCTGGTAGAGACCAGAAAAACGATTTAGAAAGACAATTAGAGTATTTAAAAAATTACTGTAAAGAGAAAAATTACGCTATTGAAGAAATAATTACCGACATTGGAAGGGGTTTAAACGAAAATAGGAGAGGATTGAAAAAATTATTCAAATTAGTAAAGGAAGGAAAAATAAACAAAGTAATCATAACTACAGAAGATAGATTAACAAGATTCGGTTTTAAATACTTAAAAGAATTTTTTAACCATTGTGGTGTT
>NZ_AGJL01000044.1 GCF_000243455.1 Methanotorris formicicus Mc-S-70
TATTTATCTTTTTTGCTTTCTCTTTTACTTCTCTTAATGTATCAATTACAGTTTTATTAATGGTTATATTTTTTCCAACAATTGGAATTGTAATGTCATCTTCTGTATCAAGCGTTAATTTTGTTATGTTGAATTCATCCCCAATAATTAAATTAACATCTTTTATTGATTTTTCAGTTTCATTATCTATTTTAATAATCTTTTTAATATCTCCTAAATTGATAATTCCATTTTGTATACAAACCTTTAAGAATTTATGTCCTCCTGTATCTGATAATTTTACGTCTGTTGCTATTGCCGAGTATGTGCTGTTGGTTATGTTAAATGTAATTTCTCCTACTTCAAAATTACCTATTTCCGAGATATTGTATCCGCTTACAAATAATGTGTTGTTTGATACACTCCAGTTGCTTATTCCTACTGCTTTAACATCCACGACTGTTAAGTTCTTGAGCAATATCTTTAAGTCATATCCCCCAACAGGTCTTTTCTCATTAATGTTACCAACTTCAATCTTTGCCGTTATACTATTCCCATTTTCTAATGCTTTATACATCTTTATGAATACTGGAATCTCTACAACTTTTACAGTTTTAACAACCTTGTTGTCATCTTCATCTTCTTCTTTGATGCTGTTTGAACTGTCTGCAATTATAACTATTGTGTATTTTCTTAATTCAGTTGGGGTCCAGTTGAATGTTACAGTTTTTGATTCTCCAGATTTTAATGAACCTATTGTTGCATTTCCAAGTTCTTCTGAGTTAATATATGCTCTAACATCAAATGGTATTGTTATGTCTTTATGTCCATTGTTTGTTACTGTTACAGTTATTGAGTTGTTTATTCTGTAGATTGCTGGATCATTAACAGTTACTTGGACGTTGATGTTCGGACCTTCAACTTTAGTAACTGCTGAATTTACAACCACACTGTTGAACTTGTATCCATTTGCATCTGAAACTTTAACATCTGATAACATAATCTCAGATTTTCCTATATCAATTGCTTTAAATGTAGCTCTTGCTATTGTTGTTGGTTTAGTTATGTTTCCGTCCATTATACTGAATGTTACCTTTCCTTTCTCGAAAGTTACATTTTTCAATTCTTCAGATGCATTAACTAAAAACTCAAAGTTTGTGCAGTTTAAAACATCTGGATTATAAACTAAAACTCCATCTAAACCTTTTGCAGGTCTTTTATCGGTTATATTATCTAATTTGATATCGACTGTAAACGTTTCATCTGTCTTTGTTAGGTTTGTTGAAGAAATTAAGTTTAATGCTATAGGTCTTTCTGTTATTGTAACTATTTTAACTAATTTGTTGTTTGATGTATTTTCATCAACTGTTGGGTCTATTGTTGCTACTATTGTGTAGTTCTTTATATGTGTTGGAGTCCAGTTGAATTCAACAACTTTTGTTTCTCCAACCGATAAGTTAGATATCTCTTTAACTCCCAAGTCTTCTGAATCGATGTATAAATGAACATCAAATGTCTCTGTTGAATTTGTATGTCCTTTGTTTGATACCTTAACTTTTACAACTGCAGGTTCTCTGTAGTATGGATTCTCTACTGTTATATCCTCAATGCAGGCATCTGGACCTTCAACAGTTACAGTTGCCGAATTTACAACAATCTTGTTGAACTTGTATCCGTCGATGTCTGAGATAGCAACACCATCTAATGCAATTACTGAACTTCCAACGTTTATCGCTTTAAATGTTGCCCTTGCTATTGTTGTTGGTTTAGTTATGTTTCCGTCCATTATACTGAATGTTACCTTTCCTTTCTCGAAAGTTACATTTTTCAATTCTTCAGATGCATTAACTAAAAACTCAAAGTTTGTGCAGTTTAAAACATCTGGGTTGTATAGCAATATTCCATCGATACCTTTAGCAGGTCTTTTATCGGCTATATTATCTAATTTGATATCGACTGTAAATGTTTCATCTGTCTTTGTTAGGTTTGTTGAAGAAATTAAGTTTAATGCTATAGGTCTTTCTGTTATTGTAACTATTTTAACTAATTTGTTGTTTGATGTATTTTCATCAACTGTTGGGTCTATTGTTGCTACTATTGTGTAATTTTTGATACTTGTTGGTGTCCAGTTAAATTCGATAATCTTTGTTGTTCCAACTGATAAGTTAGATATATCTTTAACTCCCAAGTCTTCTGAATCGATGTATAAATGAACGTTAAATGTTTCAACTGAGTTTGCATGCCCTTTATTTGACACCTTAATCTTAACCACTGCTGGTTCCATGTAGTATGGATTATCAACACTTATATTTTCAATGCATAAATCAGGACCTTCAACTGTTACAGTTGTTGCGTTTGTTATTATTTTATTAAATTTGTGTCCGTTTATATCTGAAACAACAGTATCTGTTAATGCAATTACTGAACTTCCAACGTTTATCGCTTTAAATGTTGCCCTTGCTATTGTTGTTGGTTTAGTTATGTTTCCGTCCATTATACTGAATGTTACCTTTCCTTTCTCGAAAGTTACATTTTTCAATTCTTCAGATGCATTAACTAAAAACTCAAAGTTTGTGCAGTTTAAAACATCTGGATTATAAACTAAAACTCCATCTAAACCTTTTGCAGGTCTTTTATCGGTTATATTATCTAATTTGATATCGACTGTGAATGTTTCTCCTGTTTTAACTGATGATGTCGAAACAACGCCTAATGCTATTGATTCTTCAACGGCGTATAACACTTTTACAAACTTGTTGTTTGATTCGTTCTTTTCATCTATCTCATTGTTAGGATCCATTACTGCAACAAATGTGTAGTTCTTTTCTTCTTTTGGTGTGAATGTGAAGGTTACGGTTTTTGTTTCATTGACTTTTAGTGAATCAATAGTTTCTGACCCTATCTTTTCTGAGTCAACATAAAAATCAACACTTACATTTGAAGCATCAACTTCCCCAACATTCCCTACAGTTACGTTAATGGTATTTTCTTCATAGGCTTTTAAGTTTGCAGATATGTTTGTTACTGTTAAGTCAGATTTTGGTTTTAATATTGTTATGTTTGAATTTCTTAGAATTAATGGTTCAATATGAAATCCATTTGTATCAGACATGGCAGTTTTGCTCAATGATATAACTCCACTCCCTTCGTTTAATGCCTTAAATGTCAATGTTGCAATTGTAAAGTTCCCGTATGGATTATTTGAAAACCACATCAAACTTATTTTTCCATCTTCTACACTTATATCCTTTAAATTTGCACTATTTGCAACATCACTTAACTGAATATCTGTTAGATTTAATAAACTTGAATCATAAGTTATGTACGCATCAAAACCTCCACATTTTGTATCTTCTGGAACATTCTTTACAACTAAATCTAAATTAAATGTCTCCCCTACATTAACATTTATCTCATTTGGGATTAGTTCAACACTTACATTATCTGCATAAACACCTAAGAAAGAAATCATTAATATTGCTAACAATGTAATTCTCCATTTCATTCCATCTCACCCTAAAAAAAGATTTGAAATTTTTTATAAAAGAGAGTAGGGATTTAGTTTGCAGTATATGGTTCTGCAGTATTTGTATCTGGGTTATATTTGAGGAAGAAGTGTGTGGTTCTTCCTTTGAATGCCTCTGGATGAATGATTGTTCCTAAATCCATTAAAACTTCATCGGTGTTCATCAATCCACATTGCCAATAGTCAGGACTTATACAGAATAATCTTCCGTTTTGAACTGCTTTAAATGTTGTATAACCTGGATGGTCATCTTTGAATGTAGATAGCCAAGTTGTTGATGATGGAACAACCCATATGTCAGCATCTTTTGCCCTCTCAGCAAATGTTTCATAATCAATCTTAGCACTTCCAGTTCCTGGAATATCTGTGAAGATGTAGTTAGCATGACAAAATGCCATTATTCCTTTTGCTACGTAGGATTGTGCTTTTGGAACGTAAGTTCCTCCATATTTTGGATAGTTTTTACCCCAAGCAACTAAAACATTTGAATCGCAACCATAGGTTTTCCTTACAACATTCCATGACCTCTTATCTACTCTTGCGAAGTATTTCTTTGCAACATCTTCCTTGTTGTAGAATGCAGCAAACATCTTAACCCATTCACATCTTGCAAGGTATGTTCCTTCTAAGTATTCAGCATCTGCAACGTAGGTTAATCCTAAATCCTTACACTTTGCAATTATTGCATCCCCACTATATCCAGGGTAAACGAATATAACCTGTGGGGAAATATTGACAATCTTATCCCAATCTGGGTTGTAGGATGAACCAACATCGATTATTGAACCATTTTCAAGACCTTTCTTTATATCGTCGAAATACCATGTGTAATAACCACCCCACATAATACCTTTAACTGAACCTATTACTGAACCATCATCGTTTAATGGCTCCATCAATGCTATGTGGGTGGAACTCATTACAACAACATTTTTTAATGGGACGTTAATTACTTTGTCGTATTTTCCTTCAGTCCAACTTGGTATTGGTTGGGATTCATTTTTTAATAGGAGTCTTTGCCCTGTAGCATCCTCAAATATCTTATATGCCCATTTTTCACCATTGTATGGGTTTACTTCGTTTCCATTTTCATCGTAGTAAGTTAATTTCATATTTTGTGCATATTTTATTTGCTTTCTCATCTCATCGTAGTTCTTAAAGAGATAAACAACATCTGCGATATCTATACTATTATCGGCGTTTATGTCTCCATCTTCTAGGTCAAGGTTTCTGTTCTTAAAGAGATAAACGACATCAGCGATGTCTATACTTCCATCCTCATTTACATCCCCGAATCTGTAGTTGTAGTTTCCCTCAGCATAAGTACAACTTATACTTGTTATTAAGGATATAACACCTAATATTATTATCAACATCTTATTTATATTTTTTGCCATATCTATCACCGAAAAATTTTTATTTATTATGAAGATAAGGTTATTTTTAAAGTTTCACAAATTTTGTATATAGGATATTTAATATATAAATATTATGGTTTTCTTTATATTTTGTAAAATTAACTTAAAAGAGGTGTATGATATGAAATATTTAAAATTTTTGATATTGGTTCTTACATTAACATCAGTGTATGCAACGAGTTTGAACATAGAAATACCAAAAGAAGTCAAAGTTGGAGATGAGTTCAATATAACATTAAATGTAAAAAATGACCAATCAATTGTAGGATTTGAATGTAGTGTTAATGTTCCACATAACTTAAAAATAACAAGTTTTTCGGGAAATCAAGATATAAAAAAGATGGCTGGGAAATTTTACGAAGAGAAAATGACGAATAATAGTTGTATTGTAAAGTTTGTTGTCTTTGATAATCCATTAAAATCTGATTTTTATGTAGGGAGAGTAACTGTTAAAGTTTTAGATTATGACAACAGTACAAGAATAAAAATTGTATCAAAGGGTTCTGATGAAAATGGAAATAAAATTGACATATTCTCTGGAGATGTGGAACTTAAAGTTAAAAAAGAAAATGAAACTTCAGAAAAAAAAGGATTTTTGGATATGATTGCTGGTTTTATAAGTAGCATCATCGATGTTATAAAACGACTATTTGGATAGGTGGGTAAATGAAGAGAATAGCAATAATTTTGACTCTTTTATTTTTCAATTGCGTATGTTCTGAAGATTTACAAAATGTTATTTTAAAACTTGAACCTGAAAAGGTAGAAACTACGGGAGATTTAATAAAAATAAATATCACTGTTGAAAATATTCCTCCAAAAGATAGTTTAGAAAGTAGATTAAATGATAACAAATCAGATGGTGGTTTAGGAGGTTTAGATATATACATTAATTATTCCCCTGAATATTTGGAAAGTGTTGGATTTGATTGGAGTGATTTTTGTAAAAATGAAAAGATAAAGTCATTCGAATTTAAGGGCGGTGAATTCTATTTGTCAATCATGTTTGGGGAGGATGTTTTTGAGGATAAGGTAACAATAGGAACTTTAACATTTAATCCAAAAAAAGAAGGGAATTTATCCATTATATTTGAAAATAAATCAAAAGTCTCATCAACACAGGGATATAAATATGATGGATTGGGAAACTACCCAAACACAACGTTTAAAGGATGTGATATTGTAATAAAAGGTGTGGGAACTGGAAACTTCACTAAAAATTTAAAAGGAGAACTTGATGTTTCTGGAGGAACTACAAAGATTATAAATGAAATAAATGTGATTACCAACCAAAAGGCCCCAAAGGTTATTGTTGAAGAACTAAACGTCTCAGAAATTAAGCCAAATGTATCTGTTGTTTTAAATGTTGATTATAATGATGTTGATTTCAAGTTGTTTAGTTTGATATTTATTGTAAGCTTAATAGGAGGAGTGATGTTTGGTTTTTTGGGAAAATATTAGGGAGGATAGTTTGAGATACTTTCTGTTTTTACTTATTATTGTTTTATCTATTGGTTTTTCATACGGTGAGGTAATTGTTGAGTTATCCCCTTCGAATGTAAGTGTAAATGTTGGAGAGTCATTTAATTTAATATTATTAGTTAAAAATGTCCCAAGTAGTACAAAATGTGGGGGTTTTGAAGCAACAATAGATTATGATAAAAGTTTGTTGAATCTAACAAATATTCAGTTAAGTAATACTGCAAATACTGCCGGTTTAAAAACTGTAGATGTTAGTGGTGGAAAAATAAGTTTGATGTGGTTTTCAAATAATCCATACGGGAACTTTACAATTGCAACATTGACATTCAAAGCGTTATCTAATGGAACCACTATGGTAAAGTTAAAAGAAAAAGATACTCCAACATCAGTTTCGGATGAAAATGGGATTAAATATGACATAAACATAATAAATGCAAATATATCAATAAATAGCACTGGGAATAATATAACCAAAATTCCAAATGCCTATTTTGTTGTTAATGTGTTTGAATATAACAAGTCCTTAACTGGGACATTAATTTTAAATAACACTATCACACCAATAAAAGAGATAAATGGAACGATTTCATTGAATAATGTACAACTACTCGGTAATATTGAACCAAATATATCCTACAAGGAATTTACAATTAAAAAAAATATTGGAAAGGCATTATATAGTGGTTTGGCATTTTATGGGGAAAATAATTATGAAAAATTTTATTTAGATAGTGGAGAGTTGAAAAATCTATCCTTGATTGCATATAATGTAAAAGAAAATATCACATACATTTCAGGATGTATATACATATACAATACCTCAAATTATACCACACTTAGTTTAAAATTTTTGGGCAATAAAAGCATCTACAAAATAAAGAATGAATATGTGAATAACAGTTGGATTGGATGTTATTTGTACTTTAATGCAACCCCAAATAAATCAGGAACTTTTGAAATTGCAAATATAAGAATTGCATTTAATAAGTCAGATATAAAATCCTCAGATATATATAAAGTATCCCTTATCAATGTATCTGCCTATTCGGGCGGTAAGATTTTGGATATTGGGAAATCCCCTGCTTTTAGCATATGTGGAGGAACATGTAAACTAGATCCTGAAATTGATATATCTTTAAGGTCTGAACGTTCAAGAATTTCATACACAAATATTTCTTTTGGAGATGCCAAGGTTGTTTACTTAATAAGCGGAAATGAGATTTCAATAACCAATATTTCAGGGAGCATTTTTATAAATACTTCACTATTGGATGTGTTAGATTATAATGTATCATCTGATTTGTTGAATAATATCGCATACAAGAGTATTTTAATGAATGGGAGTACTTTATACTTTAATCTTTCATTTAAACAGCCAATAGTAAATAGAAAAATACTCTATATCAATATTACGCCAAAAACCAATATGGATGCAACAACTACAATGTTATTAAACATAACTCAAAATCTTTCAAAAAGCCTATTGGTTGTAAATATATTCAAAAAAGATTTTTCCTCCCTTCCACCATATTACGGTGGTAATCTTACAAACATATCATTTTCAATTGTTCCTGATGGGGCATATCAAAATAAAACCTACCTTTCCGTTTTGAATTTACCACTTAAATTTTATGAGTGTGGGAATATTGCTATGGATATATATCAAAACGGAATAAAAACAAATACTTCTATTATATTAAACAAAGAAATATCAAATATTACTCAAACATCCCAAATCAACAACACCATACAAATTGATGTGGGAAGCGATAGTACTGAAATTAACATGTCCTATGGACAATATGCCTCTTATCTACATTTAAGATTACTCAATGTAAATTGCAGCATTACTAATATTTCTGGATATGTTTATGTAAATACATCACTATTGGGGATTGAGAATGTAAGTGTATACTCCCATATACTTAACAATATTTCATACAAAAATATATCAATAAATGGAAGTAGTATTTACTTCAATCTATCATTTAAACAACCCATCAACGGAACTACAAGTTTAATAACATTTTCAGTAAAATCCAAAGTGGATAAAACCGTTGATACTGTAATATATTTACATAATCTTACAATATACTCAAATAACACAAAAGTCAATTTAACTGTAAGGAACATGACTGTACATATAATAAAAAGAAAAACAAATGTTCCTCCAAAGTTGACAGTATCTTATGAAATACTGAATAATAATGAAGTTCATTTCCATGCATTTGCATATGATGAAGATGGTGACACTTTAAGTTATTTCTGGGATTTTGGTGATGGATATAACTCCACAAAAAAAGACCCCATACATAGATACTCTAATTATACTTACTATTTAGTGAAGTGTATTGTAAAAGACCCGCTAAATGGAACAGATTGTGCAAAGTTTATTGTAGATATTAAAAATATCAGTCCAATAAATTACGACATCAATATTGGAGAAAATAAAACAAAAAATAGAACATTATATCTAAATATTTCATTAAAAAACCCATTTTCTAATCCAATAACTGCATACATCAACTTCATAAATCGCAAAGATTATGACGTTCCTGAAATCCAATACGATGTAACTTTATCACCAAATGGTACAACAAATGTTTCAATTCCGATAAATATTTCTGAGTCCACCACAAATATAAATTGGAATGTAGAATACTATGGGGTTTATAATAGGAAGTTTAATGACAAAGTCCAATTTATTTGCTATAAGTGGTCATTTAGCAACAGAGTAGATATAACAGAAACGAAGACCAATATAAAAATAAATAACTATACAAAAATAATCTACTTGAATAATTCAAAAGTTGTCTTAAAAATTAATAGAAATAGTGTCATAAAGGATTATGTAATTAATAAAACCATAAAGTTGGATTTAATAAGAAAGAGAGATGTTATTTATTATTGTTTGGTGTCTTTAATTGGTTTTATGGTTGGGCTTATTGTAGTTAGGAGAATTAGATAAACAAAATCCTTAGATAAATAAAATTTTTTTAGGTAAAAATATTTTTTAAACTCATTAAAGTATATATACCAAGTTTTACATAAAATTATTAAATTACAACGGATTGGATTGTTTTGGTGGTTTTATGGAAAATTTAATTACCGATATTAGCAAATTCATTCAATCAAATGACTACAAAGAACGTCTTAATGCTGTGCATTTATTATCTAAAATAAAGAATGAGGATGAATTTAAGAAGGTAGTTTATTATTTGGTTAGATTACTTCATGATGAAAACTCTTTAATTAAGGTTAGTGCTTTGAATTCAATTAAAAAAATCATCAATGAGAATCCAAATATAATCAGCCTACCAGAATTTAAAAAATTAATGTCCCATGCATATATACTTACCTTCACACAAAATAAGATTGTGTTAAATGCTTTGAAATCGTTAATCAACCTCATTCCTGAAAAAGTTATAGAAGATATCATTAATGAACTAACCTATCAAATTTACTCAAAGGATGGTGTTAAAAGGGCACTAGTGATATTAAAAATATCGGCAATATCTCTATATCATCCAGAATACTTAAAAAATACACTCCCTGAAATTATACATCTTCTAATAAATGATAAACTTAGATTAATCCAAATAATTATTGCTTCAATGCTTGACGAATTTAAAGAACCAGAGGCAAAGTTAATACTATCTAAAATTTCGAGATTGAAGTATATTCCATTGAATGTTGATGGATTTACTGATGAAGAAACCACACATCCATTGATAAATATGTACTTTGGTTCCAAACATATAGAAAAAGATGAATTCAAAAAGGTTTTGGAATTTTTAGGGGAAAGTGACCTCATAGTGGAGATATTATCTTTAAGTGTTGTGGAACGTAATGTCGATATGCTCTTTGAACTTTATACTCCGGAGGAAATTAGGGGTTTTATAAATGATATCTTAGATAGATTATACTGTAGATATGAAATTGTAAAGATAATATCTTATCTGACACTTTCAAAAATCATAACACATCGTGATACTGAAAAATATTTGGATAAGGAATTAATAAATAATTATTTATCAATCCTTTTGGAGAGGGGGCACGAATTTTTGATTGAGGGACATATGCTTGTAAAATGTTACATATTAGAGGCGTTGTCAATCATATACACAAATAGTAATAGTTCAGAAATTAAAAAAAGCATAAAAAAATTCGTAAATCGAATAGAAATAAAGGAATTAGTATGCAGCAATCAAAATTGTTATGTCTTTCTAATTTTCCTATTGGCATCTATGAACGAAAATGTGGAAGATTACTTGGCCCCAAATGTTCATCCTGATTTTGATGAAAAATACATACAAGAACTTAAAGGAAAACTCTTTTCCAAAATATTCAGAAACATTGAATTAAAACTCAATAGCGATGATTGGGTCGATAGATTAGTTTCAAGTAAATTATTAGGGAATATCCTTTATGCATACCCATACCACATAAACGAGTACTACGCCATCGTAAAGAACCTACTTTCAGATAACGTTTGGATAATAAGGTCTAAAGGTTCTTGGATTTTAAGAATAATCAACCACAAAAAATACTACATTCCAAAACATGATTTAATTGAGATTTTTGAGTGTATTTATGATTGGTATTCGGAGGTTGTTATTGAACATCTATTGTTATATGCAAATATATTAGGTAATGATTATTCTAACGTAATTAAGGATGAAAATTTGAGGAATTCCATGCTGTCATCAATAATTATGACGTATTTAGTAAATGACAATAAAATTGTTAAATCCCTTGCCAAATATTTGTTAAATAAGTTTCCTGAAGTAGATTATGTTATGGATTATTTTGAAAAGGATGATATTGGAAAATTGGAGATTTTGGAGAATTTAATAGAAAATCCTGCATTTAGGAAACCAGTATTTACAAAAATAAAACTGTGGTTAAATAAAGAAATAAAAGCAAATAATGACGATACCATAGTCCGTATTCTTAAATTTATTGATGGAAAGTACTTCACATCCACAGCCTTTATTTTATATGAGTTAATAAAACTCTACGATAGATATGACATTGCAAAGGAAATCATCGATACAATACAATCCAAATACTCTGAGATTCTTGAGTATTATTTCACTTGTCTATGTAAATGGATTGATAAATATCCAATTCCAATAAAGAGAAAAACTTTAAAAGAAATACTTGAATTTACTAATTTTGGAATAAAACTGAGTGACGAGATGTTAAATAAATTAAAAGAATTGGTAATTTATGAGATGGATGAGGAATCGTTAGAGGTAATTATGGAGATACTTAATACTGTAGGTGACGAAGAAGGAAAACTTTTGGTAATAGAGAGAAAATCACTTGATAGAAAAGCGTGTGAATCAATTGTAAAAAATATTGTTAAAAACAAAGATATTACCAAATTAAAAGAGATTTTTGGTGATAGGGGTATAATATTAAAGGTTATTATTTTAGATAACTTTATAAACCTAATAGAAAACGAGGATAGTGAATTCATAGAATTTCTTAACAACTATTCCAGTGATATCTTTGAGCAGATATGTCCATTAATTGACATCGGTTACTACATAATTTTGGAAAAGATAAAAAAATTCATGGTTGTTTTAATAATTTCAAATCCTGGATTGTTTAGATCATGGATGATTAATAACTATCACAAAATTCAGGAAAAGTGCATCAACTTTTTAAAGAAAATATTGAAGGAACCCTATCCTGAGGTTAAGATTGAGTTGTTGGACATTCTTGAGGATGCTTTGAATGAGGGTTATTATGAGTTAGTATATAAGTTCCTACCTGAACTCTCCGAACTTTTAAACTATAGGATGTGGGAGGTAAAATCACGTGCTTTGAAATTAATTATAGCCCTAAATGTGGAAAAAGAAGATGTTGATGATGTTGTTGTAAATATATTAAAAAGTTTTGAAAGTCCTGATGAGGATTTTAGACTGTATTTGCTTAGGGCGTTGAAAAATTTGCCAACTTCAAGAAAACATGGAGAAAAGGTTATTGGGTTATTGGAAGAGTTAAAACCTCCTGGAGGATACCTAAAGAGTATTGTGAATGATACCCTTAGAAAATATAGGGGGGATATGTAAATTCTACAAGATTTTGAATTTATTTGGAGATGGTTCGTAAATTTCTCCTTCGTCAATCAACTCTTGAATAACTTCATAGATTTCATCTTCATCCATGCCTAACTTATCACAGATTTCATCAAGAGATATTCCCTCATTTTCCCCAATTAGTCCCAATATTTCATCTTTAATATTTTCATTTTTGATAACCTCAGTATCCTCCCCATATATACTTTCTAAAATCTCCTCTTCAATATCTTTTTCTTCAAATGATTCATCTTCAATAAAGTATTTTCTTGTTTTTTCTATCTCTAAATCCCTCAATTCCTTCCATTTTTCTTTGTCTTTATTTCTCTTTTTTACAATCTCTAATGCTATGTATTTTATCCCCTCATGCATCCTAACTCTACCAATCACGTCAACAAAATCTCCCTCTTTGATATCTAATCCCTTATCTCCAAAATACCTAACTAAAACACCACCAACTTCAAAAGAGTGGATTTTTCCAACGCTTATATTCTTTACCTCTCCTAAAACTCTAACCCTATAAATTTTATGCCCTTCTAAAACTAATGCATTATCTTCAACTTCATTTTTTAAAAATTCCTCTGGATGTATTTTATAGGCAACGTATCTCATAATTTCACCTAAAAAAAGTTAATTATTTATTCATCTTCATTTATTATAACTACAAGATAGTTTATAAGTTGGGTTTTGGTGGTGGATAAAGTTTATGTTTATTTGCTTCAATTCTTTGCAAAATTTCTTCAATTTTTGATATTGGGACATTTAATTCCTTTGAAATTTCTTTTTTATCCTTCCCTTCCTCTAAAGCCATCAATATCTTATCTAACAAATCATAGGTAATTCCAAGTTCTTCCTCATCTGTCTGCCCTTCCCATAAACCTGCTGATGGTGATTTCTCAATAATTTCTTTTGGAATGCCTAAGTATCTTGCCAACCTTCTAACATCTGTTTTAAATAAATTACCTATTGGCAAAATATCGCATCCTAAATCCCCATATTTTGTAGCATACCCCATATATGCCTCTGATTTATTCCCAGTTCCAACAACAAGGAGATTATATTTATTCGCAAAGTAATACAAGATACACATTCTTATCCTTGGTTTTAGATTTGCATCTGCTCTTTTATCAAATTCTCTTGTAGGAACATAACCTCCAGCACCAAATGCCTTCAATATATCTGTTATATCTGAAACAATGTATTTAATGCCGAGAGTTTTTGCCACAAGTTCAGCATGCTCTCTATCCTTTGGATTAGAGTTTTTTTCTGGCATTATTAAACCTAAAACCTTATCTTTCCCCAATGCCTTAACACACAAGTAGGCAGTTAATGATGAATCAATTCCCCCACTTAAACCTAAAACAACTCCATCTACCTTTGCCTCTTCAACTTTCTCTTTTATGAATGTGCAGATTTTATTTATTATTTCCTCTTCATTCATGATTTCACCAAATTGTTTTTAAATTATTATTTTGATTTTTATATTTAAATTTTTATTTGAAAACCAAAAAATTATCTATCGCTAAAGTTTGTATGGGAAGTTTTTTATCAGTTCCTTCATCTTTTCCTCATCTATATATTTTTTATTCCCAATTGTTAGATTCAACTCTTTTTTTATTTTCCCAAATGTTACTACAGGACATCTGTTTTGTACTGCAATATCTAAGACATCATTAACATCCTCCTCATCAACGGATATTATATAAGTTCCCATATATCTCGTTGCTCTTGGGTATGGAATGGAAAAAATCTCAACTCCTTTTCTTGCTTTAACGAGCATCTCCAACAAATTACACAACCATCCTCCCCTTGAAGCATCTTTACAAGCATGCACACCAATATTTTTAACAATCTCAAGATATGTGTCAAATTTATTCTTCGCTTTATAAATCCTCTCTCCAATGTCTCCTTCAACAGGATGTCCAAGCATTATTAAAACATCTTCTTCCTTTGCATTCCCATCCCTAACAACTTTATCAGTTATCAACTCCCCAAAAACAGCAACACAGATGCATGATTTTAAACTCTCAACTGTCTGAGTATTCCCACCAATTATTGGAATATCCAATCCAATAGATTGTTTTTTTAAACCACCAACTGCTATTTTTATTTCCTCTTTATCCTTCGCCTGAATTGCATTCATTGCAAATCTTGGCTTTGCCCCCATTGCCACAACATCACATGCAGTATGTATTAGAGCGGTTTTAGAGCCCAATTTTAAAGGATAAGGTCCTTCCATGTTTATAACACTCTTTCCAACAACTACCGCATCATCTCCTGCCCTAATTCCACTTATTAAATTTGGGATTTTGTCATCCATATTCCAAAATTCTCTTCTTGGATAGTTGGTTTCCATCATGTGTTCTATTGCATATTTTATTTCAAATTCGATATTTTCCATAGTACCACACCTAATAAACAATATAAAAGTAAAAAAATTAACTAAAAAGATAGGACTTTCGCAAGCATATTCGAATATAATGATAT
>NZ_AGJL01000045.1 GCF_000243455.1 Methanotorris formicicus Mc-S-70
GATTTCATGAACTAAAAATTTATGCACTGAGATTTATTAACTATTTAAACGATTTTATTAGTAGAATACTAACCAATCCGAAAATATATAGAACTGAAGACTACACAAAGGGATTAATTAAAGCCATGGAAAGCACATACTTAGAAACGATTGGCAAGTTAAATTACCCTTCGGTAGATTCCTACTATCGATACATAAAGAACGCAGATATTACTATGATAAAAGAGATATATAAATCTTATGTTAAATCATAAGGGACGATATAAAAAAACATTAAAAAGAAACGTTTATTTATCGATAGATACCCACTTTGAAGGATATTATGGAAAATATTCAGAGACCTGCAATATAATTCATAAATTTAAGAAAGAAAGGGGAAGTTCTGGTTCGTATAAATATATCGTAGGTGTTTTACATACAAATTCGTTTAGTAGTTTATTGCGATATTATTGAAGTTGATAAAAAGACCCTATCTAAGTATGTAGAGGAGATTTTAGATTTTGTTATTAACGAATTAAAAATAAACCCAAAGAAACTTATAGCTTTAATCGATAGGGAGTTTAAGGACTTTAACATCATAAAGATTTTTGAGATACAACTGTAATTACATAAGCTTTATCCCAAAGAACGGTAGAGTAAAATACTACACTCGAAAAAGAGTATAAAAAGGCGATAAATGGAAGTTCGATTATTTCATAAGTAAATATTTATATCAAAATTAATAATCGTTGAAGATAATACCGTTTATTACACTTTCTTAACGAATCTTGATTTTGAACATGCAAAGGACTATCTAAAAAATCTATAAAAAAGCGTTGGAATATAGAAACAAGATTTAGAATGTTTAAAGACCTAAAAATAAAACGAAATCAGGACTTTAAAGGTAGGTTGTTTCTATTTATCCTTAGAGCGATAATCCATAACTTTTGGATTTGGATGAAACATAAAAACGAAATTCCTTATAATTTAAATTATAATTTAAAAGAATTTATTATATCAATTAACGACTTTGCAAACTTGTATTGCAAACCTTCCTTTGATTATGGTGGTAATACTCGGTTGTGTATATCTAATGCATATTCGGAGATACTGTAAAAGTTTTCATTAATATCTTATTATTCAAAGGTTTTATTTGTATATTTATATATTTGAATATTTTTGAAAAATATTGAAATTAATCGATATATCGAAAATTATAAATTAGGCATGGTATTATAACAAACATATAAAAATTAAAAAAGGTGATTGTGTGGATGTGATATATTTGCTAAATGTGGCAATACAAACTTTAATTGATTATTTGAATTTAAACAGAGTTATAGCACTCACAATTGCCTTCTTCATGGCAGGTGGAATAGCATCAATGATAAACAAAAACTTCATAATAAAATACTTCGGCCCAGATACACCAAAACACATATCCTACTTAGTTGCATCTGTAAGTGGATGCTTACTTGCAGTGTGTTCATGCACCATCTTGCCTTTATTCGCTGGGATATACAAAAGAGGGGCAGGAATTGGTCCAGCGACAACCTTTCTCTTTTCTGGACCTGCAATAAATGTTCTTGCAATATTCTACTCTGCGGCATTGCTTGGTTGGAGAATTGGATTTACAAGGGCAGTGTTTGCGATACTGTTGTCTATACTGATAGGCCTATCAATGGAACTCATATTCAAATCCCATGAAAAGAAAAGAAAATTTAGAATAGGGAAAGCAGATAGTATATCAACAAGACCTACCTATCAAACCGCAATCTTCTTCCTAATACAACTTATGATGCTTTTAATAATTACTGCCTCACCTAAGTTAGTGCCAATTTTAAGCGTTCCATTGTATGATGGATTTTTGGTTAAGCATTTATTAACAATTATCCTTGCAGCAGTTCTTGCAGTAGTTGTGAAAAAATGGTTCAAAACAGATGAGATAAAGGTGTGGTTAAGAGAAACCTTCATTCTCGCAAGGATGGTTGTGCCATTGTTGTTAATTGGTGTAGCGATAGCGGGAATTTTGAAGGCAGTTATACCACCTAAATTAATTGGACAGTATGTTGGTGGAAATTCAATAATGGCAAACTTTGTGGCATCATCAATAGGGGCTTTGATGTATTTCGCTACTTTAACTGAAGTACCAATTATAAAATCATTGATGGAATTGGGTATGGGTGTGGGGCCTGCAATGGCTCTCCTTTTAGCAGGTCCAAGTTTAAGCATCCCTACAATTTTAACAATCTCAAGAATCTTGGGGGTTAAAAAGGCATTAACTTACTTGGGACTTGTTGTTATATTCTCAACTATCGCAGGTTTAATCACAGGTGGGGTGATATTATGATTGTGTGGAATTTAATATGTCCAAATTGCAAAAAAAGGGTTACGCTTAAATTGGATGTCTGTCCATGTATGGCATCCCAAATCCCAATACCAAAATGTGAAAACTGCAACACCGAAATGACATTTGATATAAATGCAAAAAGAGGAAGGAGAAGAAAATAACTTTTTTTATTTTTTAAACTTTTTTCAAAAAATTAGCAACTTAATTTAAATCCACAAGAACTAAAACAAATTTTTAAATGGTTTTTCTTATAAGAAAAATTAATCGACATTTTTTTCTTAAAATGCTAATAATATGCAAAAAAATCAAAAATTTTATATAGTTGGTTTTTACTTAACTCATGTTTGTCAAAGGGGGTGATATTATCAAAAAATACCTAATACTTTTGGGTTCTATCCTTATTGCAGGAGTTTTATTTAGCGGTTGCATGCAAAACGAGACAAAAACTGAAATCCCAACATTAAAAGTTGCTTACCTCCCAACAGATCACCATGCAGCATTGTTTGTTGCTGCTAAGGAAGGGAATTTATTTAAGGATAAGTATGGTATATATATGAAAGAAATTGAACCAAAGAAAAAATATGAGTTATATGAAAACGGCAAAAAGGTTGCTGATGTTGAGTTGGTTCAAGTTGTTGAAGGTGGAGCAAAAATAATGACCTTAATGGCTCAAAACCAAATCGACATTGGGTTAAATGGGGTCCCACCAGCGGTCTTTGCAATAGACAAGGGAACAAAAGCAAAAATCATAAGTGCTTTGCAGGGAGAAGGTTCAGCGGTTGTAGTAAGAAAAGACATTCCTGTAAATAATTGGAAAGAATTTATAGATTGGATAAAAGAACAGCATGCAAAAGGAGAACAAGTTAGGATAGGTCATCCATTACCAGTTTCAATTCAATACGTTATGATACAGAAGGCGTTAGAGGCAGAAGGGATAACATACACCGAAAACAAAGATGACAAAGATGCAATGGTTTTATTGGTGAACTGTAAAGGACAAAAATCCATGCCGCAAATGCTCTCACAAAAAGAACTCGATGCAGTAATTGCATGGGAACCAATGCCAGAAGTTTTAAAAACCCAAAATATTGGTAAACCAATTATCTACAGTGGAGAATTACCACCAAACAGTATGTGGAAAAACCATCCATGCTGTGTTGTTGTAGCCTCAGAAGATGCTTTAAATAACAAGAGAGATGCTGTAAAGGCATTCTTAAAACTCATAGTGTTGGCAACAAAAGAAATTAATGAAAACAAAGAATTGGCTATAAAAGACAGTGCAGAATGGCTTGGAGTTAATGAGAAAGTTGAAGAAGAATCAATACCACATCTGAAATTTGACACAAATCCAGAACCATTGAAAGAAGGGGCATACGTATTCGTTAATGTAATGAACAAACAAGGAGCAATGGATGGAAAACTCAAAGGTGTAAGTGACAAGAATGAAATTGACAATATATTGTTTGACTTCAGTATCTACAACGAAATAATGAAGGAATTAAATAAATAATTCTTTTTTATTTCTTTTTAAAAGCACATTTAAACTCTGATAGCATAACTTCAACAGAATATGCTGCTCTTGTTATCCCCATACTTCTTGGGTCTGCGTCAGTCCCAATCACATAGAAATTGTCTTTTATTTTTGGATAAACAAAGAACTGCCCTATGCAACATGACGCCTGCTCAGGAATGGATTCTTGAACATGCACCATATCCGCTTTGTTAATATCAATACCTAATTTATTTTCGATTGCAGATAATGCATTTTTCTTTTTCATACCCACAAATGAAAATCCCATTAGATGCATCCCTTTTGGAGCGAGAGATTTGTCGTAATTTGTTACACATGTAGCCCAGCAAGGTGGGTCTATCCACACCTCAGATCCAAGATATGGGAATGGATTTTCCTCATGTCCAATCCAGACAGTTAGGGATTTTGTAAATTTTATGTTTCTCAACTTATCCTTTAATTTTTGAACCTCATCAACCTTTGCGATATCTGGGAGATACCTCGATGGGGCGGAGAAAACAACCACATCAGCATAGTAGTTGTCCTCTTTTGTACTTACAACATAACCATTTTTTTCCTCTTCAATGCTAACAACTTCCTCATTTTTGATTTTTGTATTATTTAGTGAGTATAAAATGCAATCACGTATGGATTGAACTCCACCAACAGGATAACCTTGCGTCCAATACCTACTCCCATTAACAAATTTATTTAGGTATTTTTTTGAACTGTTCTTTATGGTTGTTAAAAATCCATCAGATAAAACACTCCTAACTTTTTCTGGGCTAAATTTTTTAACCAATATTGATTTCATTGGATTTATCTTCAAATCCTTATAGATGAATGGCAAAATGTCATCCTCTGGTATATAACCTGCTCCAGTAAACAACCTCCACAACGGAGTGTTTTCCATATTTTCCCCACTCAAAAAATAACAAATAGTATCAAAAAACTTTATAGAAACATCACTCAGACCCATTTCACTAACAACATCATAAACAGAGGTGTCTTTTGTAAATCCGGTTGTCATTAGGTCCATGATTTTTGTTGTGATTAGAACTTTGTCTTTGTGGGGAATTAAAGGAGTTGTCAGCCATTCTTGCATAGACACTGGGATTTTGTATAACTCGTTGTTTTCTCTAACATAATAGTCCCCATATTCTTTAAAATTTGGTATAAATCTTGCATACTTATTCAAAAGTCTTATCAATGGTCCATTGTTTAGCATGGTGATTGCATGAACTCCAATATCCACTGTGTAACCATTTACCTTTTCACTCCTACATAACCCCCCTATATTATTTTTTTCCAAAACAACAACATCATGCCCTTCCTTCTCCAATGCCAAAGATGATAAAAGCCCCGAAGTACCTCCACCAATTACAACGACTTTCATATTTCCACCACAAAATTTTTAGAACTTTAAATTTAAATTACATTAAAACTGTATCAAAAACCTGTTCTGCACTTTTTGATGTTAGTTGATATATGGTTATTGCTTCATCAGATACCTTTTTTAAACTTACAGTTGGTTTTGTATTTATACAGAATGAAAAAATCTTTATCCCCCTTTTATGCTTTTCCTCCAATATATATTCAATGAATGCCTTTGACATCTCACACTCTCCATCTGTTATGAAAACAATATTTCCATTAAATTCTAATGCCTTCTTAAGAGGTTTTTCAAAATCTGTCCCACCACCAAAGAATATGGAAGCAAATTCAATAATATCCTTTGAGTTTGGTCTTTTGTCAAATATCTTTATCTCCCTAACACCATCGTCAAATAAAACACACACAAATTTCCTCTTTTCTCTCAAACTTATCTCTAATAAGGACAATGCTATTGCCTTGCCCCAAACTTCTTTAGCACCGCCCATAGAACCACTTAAATCCAAACAAACTACAAAATCCCCTTTGCTTTTTTCATTGTTTAAAATTTCATAGTTCAAAATCCTATGCTCTGAAAACCTCTTCAAAAAATCAATATAGAGTATGTCATCCGATAGGTTTTTAATTTCATTTAGGAGTAGTTTTGATAAGTCGTTTCCATACTTTACCCTATGCCTATCTCCACTAAAATGCTTTATTTTTGTTTTATATTTTTTTAATGCCATCCTCCTGAATTCTCCAAGTTTATTCACAAGTTCATTTAACTTCTTATTCTTTAAAAGTTTTTCTGCCAGTTCTAATTTTTTCTTTGGGTTTGTGTATCTTTTCTCCCCCTTTCCCCTTCCACAGAGTGTGTTTATTGATGAGGAAATGTTTTCTATATAAGTTGCAGTTTCTTTTAAAATCTCCCCCAGTCCCTCCTCAACATCTTTTTTCTTCTTTTTCTCACTTAATTTTTCAGAGAAGTATTGGGTTGCCATTAGAGAACACGTTTCATCGAGTGAAGTAATTACCTTAATGGTTTTGTAATGCCTATTTTTGATTATGGCATTTATTAGTGGATTTTCTTTTATTATTTCTATCTGATATTTAAAGAATAAGTAAAAAATCAACTCCATCTCCTTCTCATCCAAGTAAAATGTTAATTTATCTTTGTTTTCATTCCAAATCATCTTATCATATTTATCATACCTTATCATCATATCCCTTTAGGTATCTTAAAAATTCTTTTGCTTCCTCTTTGTTGATATGTTTTAAAACCAAAGGAATAAAATCATAAACTAAATTCTTATCAATTTCTGCTATTTTTTTCAAAACATATAGGGAATAGAATGAATCAAAGTTCTTATATAATTCCAATAATATTGCCTCCTTATTCTCTGCCTTAAAGATTAGAGAAACCAAAGCATCAGCATAAACCTTATTGTCCATGTTTTTAATGAGTTTTGGATATGCATAGATGGTTAGTTTTGATGGGATTTTTGCAAGCGCCTCTGCACTCGCATATCTTATTACCTCAAATTCACTATCCAACGATTTTATGAGAAAAGGAATGTAATTATAAACCTCTTCAACATACTTCTCCCCCACCTTTCCAATGATCTTTATACCAAGAGCAATAATCTCCCTATTTTTTGGATCGAAGGTTTGAAACTCATAAATAATGTCTTCAAGATCTTTCTCCTTTGTTTCCCTCACCAAAGTAAATACGTCCTCCAAAATCTCTAATTCTAAAATTTCATCCACATCTTTATTGTATATTTCCTTTAATGCCTTTAACTTTGATCTATTTCCCAATCTAAACATTTTTTTATAGTTCATTTAACAGCCCCTCTATAATTTTATCAAATTCTTCAGTTTCCTTTAATATCCTATCAATAACCCCTGTTTTTTTGTTGTTTGATTTTGCCTCATTCTTCATCTTTTTTAGTTCTAATTTTATACAGCCAACTTTGCATAGGATTTCAATAAGTTTGTTGTAGTCCTTTCCGCAATTTTTGATTCGTTTGGTGTCGATATATTTTAATTCTTTCTTTAGATGATTTAGCACTTCTTTTTTCTCCAAAGCATATTGAGAGTAGGAATTGGAAACTTCAAAGACAATCTTTGATACAACCATGTAATCCTCAACTTCATCCCAAAATACATGCCTTAAGATTTCCAAGTCCTCTTCATCAGCCTCTTTTTTTCCATTCAATAAAGCATAACTTTTTATTGCCTTTATAGATTTCTTCAATCTCCTATCAGAAATGAATACATTGTTGTGGTTTAGTTTTGTCTTTATATCAATCAAATAATCAATTATATTATCTATATTAACTTTTTCTGCCTTTTTTTGTAACTTTTTTATATCATCTGTTGTTATTTTTGTGCTTGGAATATACTCCTCATCCAAATAAATTAAATTCTTTAAATTCTCTTTGGATTTTATACTACTCACAATCTTCCTAAACAAAAACCTATCATAAAATGCCAACAACTCATTCTCCTCTGGCAGTTCATTGGATGCACCAAACAAACTTATCAAAGGCACTCTTTGGATAACATCTCCGTTGTGGTAAATTCTCTCATTCATTATTGATAGTAAAGCGTTTAATATACTGCTATTTGCTTTAAAAATCTCATCTAAGAATGCAATTTCAGCATTTGGTAGATAGTTCTCTGTTTTTCTAACGAATCTATCATTTTCTTTGAGTTCTTTAATACTTAAAGGTCCAAAGAGTTCATCCTCTGTAGAGAATCTCGTTATAAGTTTTTCAAAGTAATTTGCATTTATGTGGGATGCTATCGCTCTAATCAGTTGGGATTTAGCAACTCCAGGATTTCCTAAGAATATACAGTGTTCATTCGCAATTAATGCAGTTAAGGCAATATCTACCTCCTCATCCCTCTCTATGAAGTAACTCCTCAGTTCCTCTCTTATTTTTTGAAGTTTCATTGTTTCCTCCATAATACTTTATGATAACTTTTTATTATTAAATTATTATTTAAATTTAACCTTTTTTAAATACAATACATTCAAAAATTGAAATATTGCAAAAAAGTGTTAGTTCTTATTTTTTTTATAAACCTCCACATCCATAACATATATGAGTCCATTATTCCCAACAATATCGGTAATTTTTGGTAGAACTTTTAATATATTCTCCTCTTTATCAACGCATTCAATCACAACTGGCAGATTCATAGACAACCTCAAAATATCAAACCTTGAAATCCCCCTAACGCCATAACCACACACGCCTTTAAATGTCGTTGCACCAGAGATATTATTTTCTTTCAAGATTTTGATGATGTATTTGTATAAAGCCTCATCCCTATACTTATCCCCTTCTCTCAAATAAATCCTTAATAATTTTGCTTTTATCATTTAAATCACCCCTACAATGCATACTGAGCGAAGTAATTGGTTGTGTACTTAACGTTATTAATGAATATTTTGTTTTGTTTTAAGTTCAATATTTGAATAATATTAAAAAGTCACATAAAATCCCTTATCCAATTAATTATCTACTTAAATATCATCAATGAAACTAATCGTCCAATATATACCATAAACAAACATCCTAAAACATTTATGAGGATATTCAATGTTGCCTTAATTAACAATCCATCTTCCATCAATGCAAACGTTTCATAGGAAAATGTTGAGAACGTTGTTAATGCCCCACAAAATCCAGTAGTAATGAGGAATTTTACATCACTTGATATATAAAATATGGACGAATACATAAAAAATCCAAGGATAAAACTTCCTATTAAATTTACGGTTAGTGTTCCTGTTGGTAATCCAAATTTAACTGGTATAATACCTCCAATAACATACCTCAATATCGCTCCAAAAAAACCACCAATACCAATTAGTAGCAATTCTCTCATTTATCTCCCTCCAAAATACAAATGCATAAATATGAAAAATCCATTTTTAGCAAATTTTTTAAAGAATCCCTAACTATTCTTTCATTTTCATAGGTTAAATTTTCACAAACAATCATTTCTTTCCCTGGATTTACACCATTATTTATTAGATACTCCATATCTTCCTTTACGTTGCTTGGTAAAAAAATAACCTTCTGATTATTTTTTATTAGATTTAGCAATTTTCTTCTATTTTCTTCCCTTCCATGGAGTGTTATTATTTCATAGTCCTCCCAAGATATTTTTAATCTTGCTGCTGCAATTTGAATGGATGAGATTCCAGAGATAACTTCAATATCTTCCTTCTTAACCCCTAAACTTAATATCGTCTTTAACAACCCACTAAAACATGGATCACCAGTAGATAAAATAGAAACATTGATATTTTTGTCTTTTGTAGAGTTTATTATCTCTTTTAATTCTTCCCTCAAATTTTTTGTTAAGTAGTATTTTTTATCCTCTTCAATATCAAATAAATCCAAAGCCCTTCTACTTCCAACAACAACATCCGAATTTTTTACCACTTCAATAGCCATTAATGTCAAATATCTTTTATCCCCTGGGCCAATGCCGATAACATATAGCATAAAACCACCAAAAAATAAATAAAATTTTAATTAAATAATATTAAATCTAAATTAATCTTTAAGAAGTTTTTTAGCAAGAACTTCTGCCCATGAAGCCTCAAGAACAACGCTTAATATTATGGTCATGAAGGTAGCAACCAATATTCCTCCTGCCAATTCACTTGGTGGTATAATGTGGGATATACTGGCTGGTACTATAGACGGGTTGTTCATTATTTCTGAATAAACCATTGCCGCTAACGTGGCTGGAACCACACCTCTTGGCCCTTCAAGAGCCATATATATTCTTTCAGTTATTGACCTTACTGGTGGAATTGCCGTTGCTATTAATACACCAATAGGTCTTGCTGTAAATATTGAACCTAAGGCACATAAGATTGCAAGAACGCCATAATTTGTAAGTAAATTCAATGAAATTCCTGCACCCAATAGAACGAATATTAATATTCTTACAAACACAGATAGTTCATTATAAAATGTGGCCACTTTTTCCATTTCTTCACGCTTTTCAGATTTTTCTGCAAGCGTATTTCCAATATATAGTCCCATTATAGCAACGGTCATAAATCCACTAATTTCATATCCAGTTAGTTTTGGAAATATTACTTCTGCAATACACCAAAAGACCAACGTAAGACCCAATGTAAATGGTGCAATATAGTCCCTAAATCTTATTTTTGATACAATTATTTCATAAAATTTTCCACCAATAAGACCTAAAACAACCCCGCCTATAGCCAATGTAAAGAAATCCACCAATGGATTTTCACTTGTAGCCAACAACCCCATTGCAGAAAGGCATAAAACTGTTGTCACAATCCCAAGAGGGTCATTAAATACACTCTCTGCCTCAAGTATAACAGAAATCTCTGAGTTTATATCCAATTTTGACATTATAGGAATTAATGTTGCAGGGTCTGTAGCACAGGTTATTGATCCAAACAAAAACCCAATTATAGATAATAAAGGTAATTTAAATATTAGGTTAAATATTATACCCGATATAAACAAAGTTATTAACAATGCGAATATATCAAGTTTCAGAACCACATCTAAAACCCTTCTTAAAATTGCCCACTCCATTTCAAATGAACCTATAAAAAGAAGAATTATTAAACCAAGGTTTCCTATAAATCCAAAGACACTCTGAACATAAGATTCCTGAACTACCCCAGCAATAGGTCCGAGAATTAACCCGAATATTAGTAATAAGGGAATATCGGGTATATTGAGTTTTTCAGCAATTTTTGCTATGATAGAACCCCCAACAAAGAGGATTGACAAATAGGTGATAAGTAAGTACATTTTCTCACCTCACTTGTAAAATTTAGATAGTACTTGTTACCACACCAGTTTATATACTTTATCTAAATTTAATGGTGTTAAGTGATTTATATTAAAAATAAAAAATCTTCCAATTTGTAAATTCCATAATTTCTTTGAAATATCTGTTATATGAAAAAACGTACATAAAAATGGAGGATATCATGGATTTAGAAAAGTACGATGTTGTTATTGTTGGAGGAGGACCTGTTGGATGCATAACAGGGGAGAGCATAAAAAACCATAACGTTCTTATTGTTGAGGAACATCAGAGTATTGGAGTTCCCCTACAGTGTGCTGGGTTAGTGAGTAAGAGAGGATCTAAAGAGTTGGGGGATCCAAAAGGTTGTGTAAATAAAATTAGAGGGGCGTATATACATGCAAAGGGTACAACCCTAAATATAGGAAATGAAGAAATTAGGGCATACGTTTATGAAAGGAAAGTTATGGATAAGGATATTGCAATAAGAGCATCGAAACATGCTGATTTTTTATTAAAAACTTATGGAAGAATAAAAATTGAGAAAAATAAGTATAAATTAATTCTAAACCATATGGGAGAGGAATTCGAAATATTTCCAAAGATTATCATCGGATCTGATGGAACAAAATCCACCATAGGGAAATCCATTGGACTAATTAACAACAAAAATAGGGAGATTTTATCAAGTTGTCAGTTTGAGATGGTTGATGTTGATATTGATGATGATTTTGTGCATGTGTTTATTGATAAAGATTATAGTAGAGAATTTTTTATTTGGATAATCCCAATGGGAAAAGATAGGGTTAGGGTTGGGTTGTGTGATAAAGGTAACTGCTACAAAAAATTAGTAGATTTCATAAATAACCACCCAATAGCAAAAGAAATGCTCAAAAATGCAACTACTACTGAATTTTCAGTGGGTGCTTTACCTATCGGTTATTCAAAGACAGTAAAAGATAATGTCCTTTTAGTTGGAGATGCCGCTGGGCAGGTTAAACCATTAACAGGGGGGGGATTATACTACGGAGCAAGATGTGCAAAGATTTGTGGAGAGATTGTTGATAAGTACCTATCAAACGACTATGATTTAGATTATCTAAAAAACTATGAAAAACTTTGGAAGAGGGAAATTGGAAGAGAAATTGATATCGGCTTAAAAATTAGGAAAATATTTTTAAAGATGAATAACAACCAAATAGAAAAAATCCTAAACTTTATAAAAAATAGTGGTTTGATAGAGTATATTAACGAACATGGGGATATGGATAAACCTTCTTATGTTGTAAAACATGTTTTTGAAAACTATTTTAAAGGTTTTTTAAAGTTTAGGTAGTTATTTTTTTATAAACAAATCAACAATTTTCATATCTTTTACAAGTCCTCTATCAGTTATCTTCAATTCTGGGATTACTGGAAGGGAGAAGAAAGACATGGATAAGAAAATATTTCCAAATTTACTCCAACTTTTTATTTTATCTTCAATGGACAGCGTTTTTTCCAAAACATAATTTCCATCATCCCCCATAATCCCCCCAATATTTAACTTTAAATAATCAACAACTTCCCCATCCTTAACTGCAACAAAACCTCCACCAATATCTTTTAAAAAATTTACTGCTAACGCTAAATCATCTTCATTATTTCCAATAGCAATAACATTATGCGAATCATGAGCATAGGAAGATGCCACAGCCCCCTCCTTTAAAAAATCAAAA
Source organism: Methanotorris formicicus Mc-S-70 (assembly GCF_000243455.1). Classification (NCBI taxonomy): domain Archaea; kingdom Methanobacteriati; phylum Methanobacteriota; class Methanococci; order Methanococcales; family Methanocaldococcaceae; genus Methanotorris; species Methanotorris formicicus. Next base: position 12,758 of record NZ_AGJL01000045.1, read on the forward strand.
ATTAATCCTTTTCCAATATTGTTTGTGTTTTTATGCCTCTCTAAAACAAATATTTTGTTTATTTTATTTTTTTCTTTTAATTTTATTGCCTCTTCAACATCCATAACAATTTCTCTTGTAATTAAAGAATCTTCTATTGGTTCAATAGCCCTAACACTCCCATCTTTTATATCGTAATCAATCCCCCCGATTAAAAAATCCTCTTTCTTTTTGTAGTGGTAGTTTATGGTTGATTTTTTGATTTTGTTGTTTTTGGTTTTAACTTTTTTAAAAATCTCATCCAAAAACCTTCCTTTAACAACAATATCCAAAACATCAAAATTATCCAAATCATTAAAAATAATTAAACTTGCTTCATTTCCAGGTTTTATTCCAACATCAAATCCAAAATAGTTTGCAGGATTTATGGTGACCATTTGGATTGCCTCAATAGGGGAGATGTATTTTGTTGCCTTTCTTAATATTTTTAGCATGTATCTGCCGTCTAAATCTTTAATGGAAACGTCATCACTAACAAGCATAATGTTTCTTTTATCGTTAATTTTTTTTGCTATTGAAAGTAGGTTTATATTTTTTGATGCAGTTCCTTCCCTAATCATTAACTTCAATCCCAACCTAAGTTTTTCCAATACTTCCTCTTCTTCAGTACATTCGTGGTCTGACATAATGCCATGAGAAATGTATTTGCATAAATCCAATCCCCTCAACTGCGGGCAGTGCCCATCTATTAACTTTCCTGCTTTTTTAACAACCTCTATCTTTTTTAAAACCTTTTCATCTTCATTTACAACCCCAACATAATTCATAACCTCCCCTAAACCTAAAACATTTGGTAAATTTATTAATTCCGCAATATCCTCTGCATCAATAACTGCCCCACTTGTCTCTAAGTCTGTTGCTGGAACACATGAAGGAATCATAACATAAACATCTAAAATCTCTGCATCGTCCATCATAAACAAAATACCCTCTTTTCCAAGAACATTTGCAATCTCATGAGGATCTATAACAACCTTTGTAACTCCACTCTTTAGTGCAAATTTCTCAAATTCAGAGGGTATTATATGGGATGACTCTATATGTATGTGCCCATCTATGAATGTTGGGGATAAATATTTCCCTTTTAAATCAATAACCTTAACTTCTTTTTTTATTTTTTCAATTATCTTATCAATTTCGTCATTTAGATCTACAAAGGATATTTTGTCTTTTTCAACAACAACATTTCCCTCAACAATTTCCCCACTATAAACATCAACAATATTTGCGTTTTTGAAGACAATCATTGTATCCCCTTTTATGAAAATTCTTAAATATCCTAAGTAGATAATAATTATAATAATATTTAACAATCGCTCATCTTCACTTACAATTACATATACAAATAATAATCGCGATATATAATTTTATGAGCGTCGAAGTATATAAGTTATTCATACCAAAGGATGAGGAGTGTATTGCAATTATAAGGGAGATTAGATGGAGTGATAGATATATTTGCCCATATTGTGGTTCGAAAGATGTTGTAAGATACAGATGTAATTCGTG
>NZ_AGJL01000046.1 GCF_000243455.1 Methanotorris formicicus Mc-S-70
TATTCGAATATGCTTGCGAAAGTCCTATATTTTGTTGAGATTCTCTTTAAAATCCTCCCTAATCAAAAAAGGGCATTTCTCAATATTCTCTCCTTTAAGCAATGCCTCAGCAAATAAATCACATCTTTTATATCCACACGCTTTACAGTTGTATTTTGGGAGCAAGTTTAGTATAGCGTTGATTCTTTCTTCCATTCCATCACCTATTCCCCTATATATTTAGTAAAGCCATCTATCCTTCTCAAAACTCCCCTATGGAATTTCTTGGCAATTCTTGTTTCTCCAACACATAACGTGCAAATGCACAATGGAGCACTATGTCTCAACTCCTCACTCTCCAAATTCTCAACATCTTTACATTCCAAAATCTCCTTAGCAATCTCAGCACTACCCTGTCCGCTTAATCCATTAACATCATAAATCCTACATCTTGGATTCATTTCCAAAACCCTCTCCCTAAATACCTCTCTCTCCGCCTGAGAAACAATATCTCCCTTTGTTATAGCAACAACATCTGCACTCGTTAAGAAAGGTCCAACTTTTCTTGGGGTATTTGGGCCGCATGTGGCATCAATTACACAAATCCCCAAACTGTTTTTTGTATATGGTGCGCATCTGTGACACAAACCTGCAGTTTCAATAATTAAAATATCCGCATCCTGCTTTTCAGCCCACTCAACCATCTCTTCTGTATTGTAGATGGCAAAGTGGTCAGGACACATATCCTTACTTAACCCCACCAAAACAGGAATATTCAACTTTTTGTATCTTACATCATCATCAGTATATAAGCAATCAATCTTTACCACTGCTGGATTACATCCCCTATTCTTCAAATGCCTTATTGTGTGTATTAGGAGAGAGGTTTTTCCCGCTCCTGGAGTACCAGCAACAATCACAATCTTCATAAATTCCACCTTTTACACCGTTAATTCTAAAATTAACAAAAATCATAATATAAATTCCTTAAATTAACAAAAGAGTTCTAACTCCTTTAAAGTTAATCTTTCCCCATACCTAACTTTTTCCCTCAACATAAGCATCCAGTTGTCAATCTCACTCAATCTCCTTGAAACTTCCTTTTCCTCCTCTGTTGTTTCAATAACTTCCTTCATTCCACCATTTTTCATAACTACCCTTCTATCCGTCATTAATGCCAAAACTGGGTCATGAGTAATAACTAAAACAATCTTCCCATGTCCAGATAACAACTCCAACGCCTCATGCTTCTTAATTCCTGCATTTTCAATCTCATCTATCAATACAATTGGGGAATCACTTATAACTGCAATATCTGCAACCATCAAACTCCTTGATTGCCCTCCACTCAATATTGTCAATGGACAATCCTTATCAATTGGTTCTCCAGTTAATTTATTTGCCAATTTTATAACCTTATCAACAATCCCATCTTTTTCAATACTCCTACTCTTTGCATGCATAAGTAAAAATTCCTCAACAGTCATATCTGCCAAAAAATGCATATTTTGCGAAAGTTGAGCAATTCTCCTCTTTCTTGGGTCTCTCCTCATCTCTACTGGAGGCACTTTACCATTTATCAAGATTCTTCTTTTTGATATTGTATCTCCCTGTGCTAACTGCTCAATATCGCTTATTAGATTTGATTTCCCACTACCAGTTGGTCCAACAACCCCTAAAATCTCTCCTTTTTTTATTGTTAGTTCTCTAACATTTTCTGGATTGCCAAATTTATCGTATCCACCTAAAATTGTAATTTCTTTTATATCCATGGTATCCCATCTTAAATCTTTTAACCATAATTTAAAACGTTAAATCTTGCCAAATGTATCTCCTCTTAACCCTCTCCTTAATGTTTCAAGAGATATAACCTCATCGTACGCTATGTTTCCTAAATTAACACCACTTCCAAATTTTAAGATGAACTCTACCTGTTGATTCTTGTTTGGAGCCTCAAAGATTACTTTTTTAATATCAACACTCTTTGCCAATATCTCCAATTCATCCTTTTTGATATTCCCCTTCTCATCAAATAAACCTATACATTTCCCGCTTTCTCTTCCTTCGATAATTACATAATTAGATCCACATTCCAAATCAAAGTTTATCAACTTTATCCTATCCCCTATTGTCAATTCCCTATCTTTTTCAACACTCTTTTTTCCAACCTCAGTAAGTACTATAAAGCCTTCATCCTTTGCTCTTTTTATTGCATATTTTCTATCTTCCAAACTCAAATCCATAGAACCATTGGAAATCTCTACCCCATCAAAGCCCAAATCCTTACATTCCTCCAAAAATTCATCAAACATACCCTTTGAAAATGCCGCCTCAAATAGTGTTCCTCCAGGATATGTTTTTATACCGTATTCCTTGTAGATACTTATTTTTTCTTTAACAACATCCCTATCTTGCACTGCACTTGTTCCCCAACCAAATTTAACAAAATCTATATGCTTTCCACAAACTCTTAGATAGTCCATAATAAAATTTGGCGATAATCCTTTGTCTAAAACCATTGTTATGCCTTCATCCCTATCCTTACTCAAAAATGAAAACGCATTCATGTTATCACTTTCATAAATTTGTTATTTCTTATAGTAAAAATTTTTATGATTTATTTACATTATAAGAATAATCTAAATTATTATTAGAAAAAAGTTATATTTATATGTTACGATATGATTTCAACATAACAAGGTAATACAAAATAAAATAAATAAAATGAACAAAAGATAAAATGGTAAAAAATCAGGAGTGATTTTAATGAAGATAACAAGGATGCATGGTGCTGGTGGAAAAGTCATGCAGGATTTAATCAAGGAGATTATTTTAAGCAATTTAGAAAGAACCTCAGTAAACGGTGGAATTGGATTGGAGTGTTTAGATGATGCCTCAACAATACCAATTGGGGATAAGGAAATTGTTTTTACTGTTGATGGCCATACAGTTAAACCAATATTCTTCCCTGGTGGAGACATAGGAAGGTTATCTGTCTGCGGAACTGTAAATGATTTGGCAGTTATGGGAGCAAAGCCACTCGCTTTGTCTTTATCATTAATACTACCAGAGGGATTTGATATTGAAAAACTTGACAAAATAATGAAATCAATAAACGAAGCATGTAAAGAGGCAGATGTAGCAGTAATAACTGGAGATACAAAGGTTTCCAATGTTGATGATATTATCATTTCCTCCTCTGGGATAGGGGTGGTTGATAAGGGGAAGGCAATTAGAGATAGTAGTATAAAGGAAGGAGATGCAATCATCGTCTCTGGAAATATTGGGGATCATGGGTTGGCAATTTTATTATCAAGAGAAGGTTTTGAATTTGATGCAGACATAAAATCAGACGTGGCTCCGCTAAATAAGATGATTGAAATGGTTTTAAATGAGGGAATAGAGATTCATGCAATGAAAGACCCCACAAGAGGGGGTTTGGCAGATGCATTAAATGAGATGGCAGAGAAAAGTGGTTTAGGAATAGATATATATGAAGAAAGAATCCCAATTAGTGAAGAAGTTCAATCCATTGCAGATATTCTTGGAATAGATCCATTAACAGTTGCAAATGAAGGAAAGGTTGTTATGGCAGTTAAAAGAGAGGATGCTGAAAGATGCTTAGAGATTTTAAGGAAGCACCCACTTGGAAAAAATGCAGAGATTATTGGTTATGCAACAAAAGAACATAAAGGCGTTGTAATGGAAACAATTGTTGGAAAGAGGGTAGTTGATACCCCAATTGGAGACCCAATACCAAGAGTTTGTTGAAATCTACAAAATTTTTTTGTAATTAAGTAAAATTAAACTACTAAACTAAACGAATTGTATCGATAGTAGGAATCTACCGAAGGGTAATTTAACTTGCCAATCGTTTCTAAGTATGTGCTTTCCATGGCTTTAATTAATCCCTTTGTGTAGTCCTCAGTTCTATATATTTTCGGATTGGTTAGTATTCTACTAATAAAATCGTTTAAATAGTTAATAACTCTCAGTGCATAAATTTTTAGTTCATGAAATCTCCTCCTTTTATTTTTTTAATAGATTTATTGCGTATTATTAAATATTAACTTTTCTGTTTTATAGTATGATGTTCGAGATACTGTTTTAGAACAAGTTCCCAAAAATCTAAATATATAAATATAAATTCCTAAAATAAAATGGTGGGCCCGGGGGGATTCGAACCCCCGACCTCCGCCTTGTGAGGGCGACGTCATAGCCCCTAGACCACGGGCCCATGGATGGTTGTTTGTAGAATTTTTGGTAACTATATAAATATTATATCCAATAAAATAATTTCAAAACAATAATAAACAAAAATAGATTTTTAAATTTTTCGGTGTAGCAAATCCAAAATTAAATAAAAATGTCTTATTTCTTTATGTGTTTTAAAATCTCAATGTTTGGTGGAAATTATGCTATGGAAAGAGGTTTGCGAGATATACAACAAAATAGAAAACACCACAAAAAGATTGGAGAAGAGAGATTATTTTATAAAATTGATTAATATGGTCGAAGATATTGGAAAGCCAGAGGATTTAAAGAAAATTTGTTATTTAACAATTGGAAGGGTTTTTCCAGAATATGATGAGAGGGAATTGGGTATAGGTTCAAAATTATTAATTGGTGCTATAGTATCAACTGGGATAAAGGAGAAAGAATTGTTGGAAAAAATAAAAGAAACTGGAGATATTGGTTTGGCAATAGAGAAATTGAAGTCAGGTATAAAGCAAGTATCTTTATTTACCAGGCCCCTCGAAATTGATGAGGTTTATGAGACGTTGAGAAAGGTGGCTGAGATTGAAGGTGAGATGTCCCAAAAGAAGAAACTTAGGTATATATCAAGTTTATTTTTGAGGGCAAGTCCTATTGAAAGTAGATATTTAGCAAGAGTTATTTTGGAGGATATGAGGATTGGAATGAACATCCCAACAATTATTGAGGCATTGTCACTCTATTTCAATGTTCCAAAAGAAAAATTGGAGAGAATCTATGCAGTAACAAATGACATTGGATTGTTAGCAGAGAAGTTGATGGAGGGGAATTTGGATAGTGAAGAGTTGAAACTAAGGGTATTTAGACCTATAAAGCCAATGTTAGCCCAATTAGTACCATCAATAAGGGATGCGATAAATGAGATGAAACTTCCCCAATTTGAGACAAAGTATGATGGTGCAAGGGTTCAAATCCACAAAAAGGATGGAAAAGTTAAGATTTACAGTAGGAGGTTGGAAGATGTTACAAACGCTATCCCAGAAATTAGGGAGGCTATTGAAAAATTGGAAGCAGATAACTTTATAATTGAGGGGGAGTGTGTAGCAATTGACACATCAACAGGAAAGCCAAGACCTTTCCAAGACATTTTAAGGAGATTTAGGAGAAAGTACGATATTGAGAAGATGATAAAGGAGATAAATTTAAGGGTCTATCTTTTTGATGTTTTGTATTATAAGGGTAGAGAATATATTGATTTATCTTTAAGTGATAGGAGGAAGACATTAGAGGAAATTTTAGGCATAGAGAATGATTGGAGAAAAGATAGAGAAAAGATTGAAAGGGAACTTAAATCCAAAAAAATTATTGATATTTCTTACAAATTGGTAACTGATGATGCTAAGGAGGCAGAGAAATTTTATAGGTGGAGTTTAGGTATTGGTCATGAGGGTGTGATGATTAAGAATTTAGATGCCATCTACACTCCTGGAAGTAGGGTAAGGACGATGTATAAATTTAAACCCACATTGGAAAATCTTGATGTTGTAATAACAAAGGCAAAGAGAGGAATGGGAAAGAGGAAGGATTGGTTTGGCTCTTATGAGATATCAATTAGGGATGAAGAGGGAAATTTATATTCAATTGGGCATGTTGGAACTGGTTTAACGGAGGAAGATTTGGAGAGATTGACAAAGATGATTGATGAAATAATTATTGAGGATTTAGGAGAGGAGGTTGTTGTTGAACCAAAGATTGTTGTTGAAGTTGCCTATGAGGAGATTCAAACATCAGACAAATATCCATGTGGTTATGCTTTAAGATTCCCAAGAATCGTTAGATTTAGAGACGACAAATCCATAAATGATATAAACACACTGGATGATGTTAAGAGGATATATGAGATTCAACACACTACATAATTGCTAAAAAAGAGTACGATATAATTAGTGGAACTTTGGCTGCATTGAGGTCCTTATTGGTAATGGTAGAGGTCTGTGTGGGAATCTTTCTGTTTCTTTTTTAATTCTCTCAATTAACTCATCAACAGTCATCTTCTCTTTTACAGGTTTCTTTAATGATGATTTTTCTCTAATTGTTACAGTTAAAACATCATTTTCAACTTCCTCATCTCCTACAACCACAACATAAGGAACCCAGTCCTTTCCAGCATTTCTAATTTTTTTACCAACGCTGTCTTCTCTATCGTCAATATCAACCCTTATTTTATTTGCTTTCAACTTCTCAGCAACTTTTAATGCATATTCATTATGCCTTTCTGCAATAGGAATCACTCTAACTTGTATTGGAGATAACCAAACGGGCAACATTGGTGGTTTTCCTTCTTTTGAATTTAAATAAGATCTCTCCAAAAGTCCACATAAAACCCTCTCAATACTTCCAGTTGGTGAACAATGAAGGATTATTGGATATTTCTCCTCATTGCCATCATGGACAACTATGCCAAACCTCTCTGCACTTTCAACATCAATTTGAACTGTTGGATTTTCTATTGGTCTTCCTAATGCATCAATAACCGCGATATCTACCTTTCCAACCCAGTAGTGTTTTCTTCCTGGAAGAAGTTCCAATAAAACATCTTTGCCATATTTTTCCTTGTATTCTTTTGCAATCTTAAAGAACCAATCTTTATTTTCCTCAAAGAAATCCTCTGTAAATCTGAATATTACCGAATATGGTGTTTTTAAGTCATCGCCTGTTTTTAAGCACATCCAAAACTGCTTTTCAAACTCCTCCATTGCCATCTTTATATCCAAACAAACAGTATGCATATCTGGCATTGTAAATGCTCTTAACCTCTTTAAACCAACCAACTCCCCTCTCTGCTCATATCTAAAACTGTAGGTTGAGAGTTCATATAATTTTATTGGTAAATGCCTTGGCAGAATATACATATCCTTTTTCATCATAAATTGCCCAAAGCATGCTGCAAATCTCAACATCAACTCCTTGTTTCCCTGTCTGAATCTATACTGTCTTTCTCCAAATTTGTCTGCGTGTTCTCTAATCGCCTTATTGCCCAAATCATACATAACTGGTGTTTCTACTGGCATTGCCCCCATATCTACAACCAAATTGTAAACATAATCCGCTAACAAATCCCTTATTAATTTTCCTTTTGGATACCATCTAAAGTGTCCTGCATCCGAACTTGTCTCATAGTCGCAGATTTCTTTTTCTTTTATGTATTTAACATGCGGAGGCTCATCCTTGTTTTTATTTTCTTCTTTAATTCCTAATTCGTGCTTTGCCAAAGCCTTTAACTCTTCATCTTCAATAATGCTTATATTTTCTTCATTTAATTCAATTACCTCATTTGTATCTACCTTTAAGAGATAGAATTTTGATGGAGTTTTTTCTTTTTCTTTTTCCTCCTCTTTTGGGGAAATCTTCCTTGATAACTCACTCAAGGGATGTCCTTTACAACTTATCTTAAATGCCTTGTACCATCCAAATGGTGCCCTTAAAACGTTATAGTTTTTGTTTTTTAATTCCTCTTCAATTCCTTTTAAAACATTTTTAGCAACTTCTGGGGATGATAAATCACTTGATAAATGGGCATAAGGATAAACAACAATGTTATCAATCTTTAACTGCTTAGCAACCTTTTCTATTTCTTCAACTGCCCCTCTTATTATCCCTTCAACATTTTCCTCATCATCCCTTTCAACTGCAATAAAAGTAGTTAGACATTCTTCCATTTTACCATTTAATACATCTGTTTCCTCTGCAATCTTTGTTTTATCTTTTGCCTCAAATTCCAAGTAATCAGAATGTATTAATAGCATCCTCATTCTATCCCTCATTCAATTTTCAAAACTACATGGATTATAGTTTTTTATATTAATATATTTTTATAGTTGTCTGCGAAATAAGTTATAATTGCTCATTGAATATATCGCATAATTATTTATATGGTGCTGTGTTATAGATGATTATAATTTTCATGTGGATAATATTGAATTTACATTTATTGTTATGTTATTTAACTATTTTAGATAATTGTGGTGAAACACATGGAAAGTACATCACGTATAATCCTAATCATAGCGTTACTAATTTGGATTTTCCTCTATGCAATAAGAGATACTATAAATTTAAAAACATACTTTGGAGTATTTGGTATATTAAGAACAAAAATTGGTATGAAAACTATAGAAAAACTTGGAAATTATGAATTTTGGAAAAAATTGGCAATATTATCCATCCCAATTTGTGTGATAATTGGGTTTTTTACATTTTTCTCCTTAATAGAATCAACCCTAAAACTCATGAGTGGAGAGTTACCAAAAGAGGCCTCAAAACCCATAATATTCTTGTTTGGTAGTGTAATCCCATGGATACCGGGAATTATAGGATTGATTGTTGGGATAACAATTCACGAATTGGCACATGGAATTGTTGCCTATGCGTTTAGGCAGGAAATAAAAAGTACGGGATTGTTATTGGCACTTGGAATTCCCCTTGGAGCGTTTGTAGAACTTGGAGATGAATTTAAAAATTTAGATAAAAAAATAAGGGGGGCTATTGCTTCAGCAGGACCAATGGCGAATATTGTTGTATTCTTGATAGTGGTTTTAATAACGCCTCAACTCTACTCCATCCCCACAGAACTAACCATAACAAAAACCTACGCCTCACCAGCAATGGATGTTTTAAATGAAGGAGATACGATTTATTCAATAAATGGGATAAAGATAAATTCATTAAAAGATTTTCATGACATAGTTAAGAATTTAAAGCCAAATGAAAAAATAACTATAACTGTATTAAGGGAGAATGAGCTAAAAACATTCAATTTAATAACTTCCAAAGAGGGGAAGATAGGCATTGTTGTTGAACCATCAAAGAACTTGGCATTTGTATTAAATATTTGTTATTGGACATATTGGATGAATCTATTGCTTGGATTTTTCAACCTACTCCCAGCACTGCCGTTGGATGGTTACTACGTATGGGTAGCATTTCCGAGGGTTATTGGAGATTTGAAGTTGAAAATTAAGTCATTGGAGAAACTGATGGGTTATATATCAAACATATTGGAAATGATATTAAATGAAAAGAATTTAAATGCCATAAGTGTATTAATTTGGTGGATAATCTTTGGTTCTATGATTTACTCATTCATCTAAAGTTGTGGTGGCTATGGTGAAGATAACAATAATAAGTGCAGAAGGCGGTTCAACAATTAGGGCACTGAAAAATGCAGTGGAAATACTTGGGGAGAAATGTGAAATATTCTTTTTATCCGATAATAATTTTTTATTGGATGGTAGATTTAATTTAGATAGTGATTTGATACATACGAGGTGTGGTATTGGAGATTATTTGGATAGACTAACTCTCTACTCATGGCAATTTTTAAATGCATTGGAAGTTGAAGGACATATTTTTATAAATCATCTAAAAACTGTTTATGCATCTTCAGATAAATTCAAAACCATAAAAATCTTAGAAAAGAACAAAATACTTACTCCAAAAACGGCACTTGTAAGGGATTATGACGATGCCTTGAAGTTTATGGAGAAAAATAACCTTAATTTCCCATTAGTTTTAAAAAATTCATTCTCTAAATGTGGATTAAAAACCTACTTAGTAAAAAACCACGAAGAATTAAAAAAACTTACAAAAAATGCAATTTGGGAAGGCAAACTTATTCAAGAATTTATAGATTTTAAGGAAAATGGGGTTTATAAGGATATTAGGGTTTTGGTTGTTGATGGTGAGGTTGTTGGGGGGTATAGGAGGGTAAGTAGTGATTTTAGAACAAATCTTCATTTAAACCAAGGGTACGTTGAGAAACTGCAGATAAATGAAGAGATTGGGGAAATTGCCTTAAGATGTGCAGAGGTTATGGAGGGGCATATAATGGGGGTAGATATCCTACCAAAAGATGGGGCGTATTATGTTATTGAAGTCAACTCTGCACCAGGGACAAAGGGGTTTAGGCAAATTGGAATAGATGCAGATGAAAAAATAGCAAAATGCCTAATAAAATATGCAAAGGTATAATTTTGAGGTGGCATTAATGATATTAACAACCATAATCCCTGCTTTTATGTTTGTGATCATATCGATTATTATTGCATATAAAGAAGAACTTAAGTTGGAAAAGAAAATTTTAGTTGTTTGTATATCTGCGTTAATACAACTTTTAATTTTGGGGTTTGTTATCAATATCATTTTTAATCTTGAATTATTTTTCACATTCTTGATGATTTTTGTGATGATAATGATAGCATCATATATGATTAAAAATGAAATTAATATAGGGGAAAGGAACTTTATTTTTTTATCTTCATGTTTTTCATTACTTTTTACATCAACAGTATCGCTTTTAATTTTGATTTATTCTGGTGTTGTTGAGTTAAAACCGCAGTATATAATTCCCCTTATTGGTATGGTTATAGGAAATTCAATGAACTCAATAAATTTATGCTTAGATAGGCTTTTAAATGATTTAAAATCAAATAAGGATATTTTATGGGGTTATTTAGCATTGGGAGCAAACGACTACCAGGCAATGAAGCCATTTATAAGGGAAGCCATAAGGTCTGCACTAATTCCCCAAATGAATAGAACCAAGACGGTTGGTATTATTTTTATTCCAGGTGCAATGGTTGGGATGCTTTTAAGTGGGGCAAATCCCATACGTGCTGCAGAGATACAGATTGTTATTATGTGGATGGTTTTATCAGGAGCGTTGATATCCACATTAATTGCATGCCATTTGGTATACAAAAAGTTCATGAAGTGTGTATAGGTGGAAATATGCTTAGGGGAAAAGATGCTACACTGGCAGCAATACTAAAGGTTATTATGGAGGATATGCCAGAAACACAGGATGAAATAGCAAACATCTTAGGCGTTAGTAGGAGATATGTGGCAAAGTTGCTAAAGCCATTAATTGAGGAAGGTGTTGTAAAACATCCCTATGTAGTAGATTTAGAAAAGTTATCTAAGTTGGATATAAAATTTGACACAGACATAATATTAAAAGAAATCTTAAATACCTTTGAGAGGATGGGAAATAACGTCCTTTCAAACATGGATAAAGCATTTATGGCGTTAAAAAATAACGACATTGAAACAGCAAAGAGTATTATAATTCAGGATTATGCATTAAATAGAATGGAAGAAGAGGTAAATATAATGATAAAAATGGATGTGTTGAGATATCTTCCAACAACCTATGCAATGAACCTATCTTCAATCGCGTCAAATATTGAAAGGTGTGGTGACTACATATCAAACATCTCTGAGGAGGTTGTTAATGGATTAAAAATTAAAAATAAAGAACTTCAAAAGGATATTGATGAAATATACTTAATAATAAGGGAGATGTTTATAGAGGCAATGGATGTTTTAAAAACAAAGAAAAAAGATTCAAAAATTTTTGAATTGGAGAATAAGTTGCACGAAAAACTTGAAAAAATTATGGAAAAAGTTTCAAAAGAAAAAGGGGATGATATCAACTACTACATACAATTTGGAATGTTTCTTAAGGATGTGGAGAGATTTGGGGATAGGTGTGTGAATATCGTTGAAATTGCAAGAGAACTCTACTATGGAATCCCAAGAAGTGTGTTGCCAGAGGGTTTAAAGAAGAACCTTTAAAAATAGGGATGATAAATGATATATGTTTGTGTATGTCTCAATTTAGGAATTCGATATGAAATTTTTATGTTGGCTTAATCGTTCTTTCAAAAATTCTACTTGAATCAATATTTTGAGGGAGAGTATGAAAGTGAACTATGAGAAATGTGGTTACTGTGGAGCATGTGTTGGAGTTTGTGAAAAAATGGCAATAGAGTTGGTTGAAAACTTAATAATCATAGACAATGAAAAATGTACAAATTGTAAGTTGTGTATGGTAGTTTGCCCATTGAATGCCTTAGAGGGTTAAACCGAATAATCTTATTTTGGAGGTATGTTCATGAGGGAATTTATGGAGAGTTATGATGTTGTAATTGTAGGAGCAGGACCTGGAGGAAGCATGAGTGCATACGCTTCAGTAAAGAACGGAGCAAAAACACTTTTGATTGAAAAATCTCAAGAGATTGGAGAACCAGTTAGATGTGCTGAGGCAATCCCAAGTTTAGAGGATTTTGGAATAAAACCAAGTTCTGAATTTTTTAAGAATGAAATAAAAGGTGGATTCCTATTTGCACCAAATGGGAAGAGAATAACTGTAACGCAGGGGAAAGCATCGGGTTACGTTGTTGAGAGGAAGATATTTGACAAGTTTTTGGCAATTAGAGCAGCAAAAGAAGGAGCAAGATTGGCAGTAAAAAGTAGGGTTGTTGGTTTGGAGAGGGAAGGTGATGGATGGAACGTTATTGTTAAACACTTAGATGAGGAATATGCAGTTAAGACAAAAGTTGTAATTGCTGCAGATGGTGTGGAGAGTAATGTGGCAGAATATGCAGGCTTAAAGGCAAAGAAAAAACCATTAGATATATGCTCTTGTGCTGAATATGAGATGACTAATGTTGAATTGTTGGATAAGAGTATGATGGAATTTTATTTTGGAAACAATATAGCAAAAGGAGGCTATGTATGGATTTTCCCAAAAGGAGATACGGCAAATGTTGGTTTAGGGGTTAGAGATTCAAAGAAAAAAGCAATAGATTATTTAAATGAATTTTTAGAAAATGGTTTGGCAAAAGATAGATTAAAAAATGCCACTCCAATAGAGTTTAAAGTTGGAGGGGCCCCTGTCGGTGGTCCAATAGAAAAAACCTACGACGATGGGATTTTGGTTGTTGGTGATGCCGCAGGACAGATAAGTCCTTTAACTGGTGGGGGTATTTATTTAGCAATGGACTGCGGTTTAATTGCTGGGGAAGTTGCAGGAAGGGCAATTAAAAATAACAATTGGAGTGAAGACGTTCTTTCTGAATATGAAAAAAAATGGAAAGAAAAACATTACGAATATCTGATGAATCACTTGAAATATAGAAAGATTTTGGAAAAAATGAGTGATGATGAGTTAAATGCACTTGCAGAAGCGTTAGGAGATAATTTGGATGATATTGATTTGAAAAAATTTGTCAAGAGGATTTTAACAAAAAAACCAACCCTTATTAAGTACTTTAAAGATTTGATTTAATATTTAGATTATTTTTGATTATATCAACATATTCTTTCTTTTTTGGAACAATCATAATTCTCTTTGAAGGCAATCTTATTGATGCCCTAAAACCATGTTCTCTTGCTATACCAGTTATTTTTTTATTCAATTCATATAACTCATCCAGTAACTCCTCTGTTATTGTTGCATCTTCGTCACAATACTGCATTGGACAACCTTCTCTCCAAAATCCAATTTTGTCCCCAACTTCATGGACTTTTTTTATATCAATACCATAATAATCTTTAAGTTTTAAGACATCATCATGAGATAACCTTATTAAAGGCCTAAAAAACATCATTTTATATTTTTTTGGAACTGGGGTTAGTTCCATTTTTTTATAATTAACTTCTCCATATTTTTCTCTCAAATAGTCCATTATGGGTCCAGAAATTTTCTCCAATGCAGTATCTCCAGTCATTATTATTCTTGCATTGTGTTCTCTTGCAATATCAACAACCTTATCTTTCATTATGTTCTTACATATTCTACAAATACTACTCCCTTTTGCGCCTATTGTTCTTCTTCTAATTTCATCGGTAATATCATGGAATAAAATTGGGACGTTAAATCTCTTTGCAATTCTCTCCGCTTCATTTTTTGCCAATTCCCAACTCCATTTATGAACAAAATGGACACATAGGTGCACATTTAAACCCAAATCTTTTACCAATGCTAAAGATGTTGAACTATCTTTCCCACCACTTAACATAACAACTATTTTTTCACCCTCCAAACCTTCCTCTTCGAAGTTTTTTAAAATATCTTCCTTCAATTCTTCAAAATTATTTAAATTTCTTTTTTCCTTTGTCCATTCTGAGAATTCCATTAAACTCACATCCTTAACTATTTTTAAAATACTGACAGTGTGATTACGAGAATCC
>NZ_AGJL01000047.1 GCF_000243455.1 Methanotorris formicicus Mc-S-70
ATTAGTTAGTATGATGTTCGGAGATACTGAGTGTTTACCATTATGCCAATATTTAAATAACTCCATTTATAGATTTATTTTTAAGATATTTTTAAAAATTAGAGTTATTGTGGATGATATTATGGTTATTAAAAAAATTGAAGAGGAATTTAAAACATCCCTAAAAACTGGATTGTCAACAGAAGAGGCAGAAGAGAGGTTAAAAGAATACGGATACAATGAAATCCCAGAGAGGAAAATCCATCCAATAATTAAATTTTTATCGTATTTTTGGAATCCCATTGCCTGGATGATTGAAATAGCCGCTATTTTGTCAGCAATAATTAAACACTGGATAGATTTTACCATAATTCTAATTTTATTATTGGTAAATGGTATTGTTGGTTTTTGGGAAGAACATAAGGCAGAAAATGTAATAGAATTTTTAAAACAAAAGATGGCTTTAAATGCAAGGGTTCTAAGAGATGGAAAATGGAAAACGATATTGGCAAAGGAGTTGGTGCCTGGAGATGTTGTTAGGGTTAGGATTGGAGACATAGTCCCTGCAGATATCGTATTGGTTGAGGGGGATTATTTGGTTGTGGATGAATCTGCCTTAACTGGAGAATCCTTACCAGTAGAAAAGAAAGTTGGGGATATTGTTTATTCCGGGTCTGTTGTTAAAAAAGGGGAGATAACTGGAATTGTTAAAGACACTGGGCTAAATACCTACTTTGGAAAAACTGTTAGGTTGGTTGAGAAAGCGGAAAGGGTCAGTTCATATCAAAAGATGATTATCAAAATAGGAGATTATCTGATAATTTTGGCGGTGATTTTAATAGCAATAATGGTTGCTGTCGAGTTATGGAGGGGAGCAAGTTTAATAAAGACAGTTCAGTTTGCATTAGTTTTGGCAGTTTCTGCAATTCCAGCGGCTATGCCTGCAGTATTGTCAATAACAATGGCTATTGGTGCTTTAAATTTAGCAAAAAAAGATGCCATAGTTAAAAAATTGGTTTCTATTGAGGAACTTGCTGGAGTTGATATTCTCTGCTCAGATAAGACTGGAACTTTGACAAAGAATCAACTTGTATGTGGGGAAATAATCACTTTAAATGATTTTAGTAAGGAAGACGTTGTTTTATTTGCCACTCTTGCTTCGAGAGAAGAGGATGCTGATGCAATTGATATGGCGATTCTGAATGAGGCAGAGAAGTTAAATCTGATAGAGAAAATAAAAAATTATAAGATAAAAAAATTCATCCCATTTGACCCAGTAATAAAGAGGACTGAGGCAGAAATAACTAATGAAAAAACATTTAAAGTTTCAAAAGGAGCCCCACAAGTAATATTGGATTTATGCAATGCGGATGAGGATTTTAGAAAAAAGGTTGAAGAGATTGTTGATAAACTTGCTGAAAATGGTTATAGGGCATTAGGGGTTGCTATTTATATGGATGGAAAATGGCACTTTACTGGAATAATCTCATTGTACGACCCTCCAAGAGAAGATGCTCCTTTAGCAGTTAAAAAAATCAAAGAATTGGGTGTTAAAATAAAAATGGTCACTGGAGACCACGTGGCAATAGCAAAAAACATAGCAAGGATCCTGGGAATTGGAAATAAAATAATATCAATAAGTGAATTGCTAAAAAAATTGAAGGGGGGTGAAATTAAAGAGGAAAAATTTGATGTCATTGTTGAAGAAGCGGATGGATTCGCTGAGGTGTTCCCAGAACATAAATATAGGATTGTTGACTCACTACAGAATAGGGAACATATGGTTGCAATGACTGGAGATGGGGTTAATGACGCTCCTGCATTAAAAAAGGCAGATTGTGGAATTGCTGTTTCTAATGCAACTGATGCTGCAAGGGCAGCGGCCGATATAATTTTATTATCTCCGGGAATTTCTGTTATTGTTGATGCGATTCAGGAGGCAAGAAGAATATTCCAAAGAATGGAAAGTTATGTTATCTATAGAATCACTGAAACGATTAGGATTTTATTTTTTATTGAATTGTGTATATTAGTTTTGGGCATCTACCCAATCACCGCCTTAATGATAGTACTCTTGGCAATCTTGAATGACATCCCAATATTAGCAATTGCTTACGACAATGTTGTTGAGCCAAAATCCCCGGTAAAATGGAAGATGAAAGAAATTTTAACCATTTCAACTATATTGGGATTTAGTGGAGTTATTAGTTCTTTCTTAATATTTTATATATCAGATGTTTTCTTGCATTTAACTCTTCCCGAGTTGCAGAGTTTTGTATTCTTGAAGTTGATATTGGCAGGACATGCAACCATATTTGTTACAAGAGTCAGAGATAGGTTGTGGAGAAAACCCTACCCAAGTAAATGGCTATTTTGGGGTGTTATGGGAACAAATATTATTGGAACAATTGTGGCTGCCGAAGGCATATTTATGGCACCGATTGGTTGGAAGATGGCTTTATTTATGTGGTTCTATGCACATCTATGGATGTTGATTAACGATGAAATCAAAATAATCCTTTTAAGATCTTATAGTATTTAAAAAACACGGGGTTGATAGTTGTGGACATTTATGATGCGGATGATGATAAAATAAAATAACAAAAAATAAAATAGTATAAGATATAACAATATAATAAATTTAAATTTTAGTATGAATTAGAATTTTAGGTACACTGTGCCCACTGTGGAGCACAGTTTTAAACGTACACCCTATCCACTATGGAATAGGGTTATGTAAACTCGGTTTTATTTAATATTTTGAATGATTATATATAAACATTGCGATTTATATTTATCTTTCAAAAATTGCTCATGGTGAGACCGTGTTTATAAATGGAGAATGGATAAAAAGGGATGATTTGGAAGTTATAAATCCCTACTCATTGGAAGTCATTGATAAAATAACCTCTTGCAGTAGAGAAGAGACAAAATATGCAATAGATGTTGCTAATGAACACAAAGAAGTTATGAAGAACCTTTCTCCAACAAAAAGATACAATTTACTCTTTAAAATTGCAGAGGAAATAAAGAGAAATAAAAAAGAACTTGCAAAAATCATCTCCCTTGATGTTGGAAGGCCAATTAGGCAGTCAATAATTGAGGTGGATAGAACAATAACAACATTCAAACTCTCTGCTTTTTATGCTAAGGAGTTGAGGGGGGAGGTAATTCCATCAGAGAGGTTGATATTTACAAAAAGAGAACCGGTTGGTGTTGTTGGTGCAATAACTCCATTTAACTTCCCACTTAATTTAGTAGCACATAAAATAGGGCCGGCATTTGCAGGAGGGAATACTGTTGTTTTACATCCGTCTGCAAAGGCATCTTTAATTGCAATTGAATTGGCAAAAATTATTGAAAAGGTCTTAAAAAGTTTGGATATTCCATTGGGAGTGTTTAATTTAGTTACTGGAATGGGGGGTGTTGTTGGGGATGAGATTGTTAAAAATGAAAATGTAAATATGGTTTCATTTACTGGAAGTATTGAGGTTGGTGAGTCAATAAGCAAAAATGCAGGAATGAAGAAGATAACCCTTGAGTTGGGGGGAAGTAACCCACTTATTATTTTAAAGGACTGCAACTTAGAGAAGGCTGTTGATGCAACAGTTAGGAGTTCCTACCTAAATGCAGGCCAGGTTTGCATATCTATTGGAAGAGTTATTGTTGAGGAAGGAATTGCAGATGAGTTTATAAAGAAAGTTGTTGAAAAATCAAAAAGTTTAAAGGTTGGAAATCCACTTGATGAAAAAACTGATGTTGGACCACTAATAACACTTGAAAGTGCAAAGAGAGTTGAGAATTTAGTCAATCAATCAGTTAAAGAAGGTGGAAAAGTTTTATGTGGGGGAAAAAGGGAAAAAACCTTCTACTATCCAACTGTTGTTGAAATTGACGAGGATAATATATTGGCAAATGTTGAGATATTTGGGCCTGTAGCACCAATAATAAGAGTTGAGAGTTTAGATGAGGCAATAGAAACAGCAAATAACACAAAATATGGATTGCATGCAGGGATATTTACCAACGACATAAACAAGGCGTTAATGGCTGCTGATGCACTTGAAGTTGGAGGGGTTATGATTAACGATTCTCCAACATTTAGGCAAGATAATATGCCATTTGGAGGGGTTAAAAAGAGTGGATTGGGAAGAGAGGGTGTTAAGTATGCAATAGAAGAGATGACAGAAATAAAAACAATTGTAATTAATAAGTAAGTGAGGAAAAATTTAAAAAACTTTAAAGATGATAAACTTAATTGATTTTCTTCAAAATCTTTCAAAATAATATTACATAATTATGGTGATTAGGTGGATTTTATGAACGTAATTGTAAATGGGAAACCAAAATCTGGAGAAACTTTGAGGGATGTTATAAAGGATGAACCTTATGTAGAGGGAGCAAATATCGTCATTATTAAAGGCAGTAAGAAGAAAGTGGAAAAAGAGGTAAAAAAATATGTTGTAAAAACAACAAAGGGAAGCATAACCATTGCAATAACAGAAAATAATGAGAGTTCAAAGTTCTGGAAGGAAAACTATAAACTCTTTGAAAATAAGAGTTTGGGATGGAAGAGTGGTGTGGATGTTTCCTTTGGAGCAATAACTATTGATTTAAACGTCAGTCCTGAAAAGAAGAGGTTTAAAAAATGGGATGTTGTGTTGAGTTTATCAGGTTTGGATAAGAATGAAGGGCATTTGGTTTTTGTTAAAAAAGATGTTGAAGAAATGTATGGTTTAGAAAATCCAAAAATGGGTATTGTTGTTGGCGGTAAGAGGGTAGTTTCAAACTTAGCAAAAGGGGATAAAATTATTTCCATTGAGCCAATAAGAGAGACAAAAGAGGAAGTTGATTATTTAGTAACAAAAGATTTGGACTTGAAGTTGGAAGATAACTGGGAGATTTATACTTACTTTGAGGCAACCTTTGATGAACTACCAAAGAGTGTTGAGCATGCGTTGGCAATAATGGAAGATGGATTCTTTGAGATTTCTGAGAATACAAACACCTATGTTGCTGATTGTAGGTTGCAGACATTGATAATTGATGAGGAAAACTTTAAAGATAGGGATAGGGGAGTTATAACTGTAAGAAATATTGGAAGCGGAACAGGAAAGGTTTACATCTATAGGGAAGGAAGAGTCTCATCACTATCCCATACAGTTGTTGGTAGGATAACGAAAGGTATGGAATTAATTGATTTTTCAGAGAATGGAATATTGACAGTAATTACAAATCCAAAAAGATTAAATGCTGTAGGTATGACTCAAAAAGAAGCAGAGGAAATGTTTAAAGAATATGGGGTAGAGGTTGTTAGGGAAGGCAATACTAACGATAACGCAATAATAATTGAGCAAATCCCAGAATACACAATGGAAATATTAAAAACAAAGAAGGTTAAAATTGTTGGAATTGAACCAGATAAATTGGTTTATATAAAAATATTTGATAAAGAGAGTCCAATAACAGCATGGTACTTCAGAAAAACTACTGGCTTAACAACAAGAAGGGTTGGAAGGTTGAAGGTTTATTTCAAGCATAAGGATTTGGTGATGTTTGAGGGTAATAAGGAATATGCAAAAGGTCTCCTACCTGAAAACACGCCAGAAGATAAAGTTGAGGCAAACACGATTGCAGTAACAAATATGGTTAAGAGATACAAAGGAATGATTGGAGTCAGGTTGAGTGATAGTGATAAATTTGGTCCTACAGGGGAAACGTTTGAGGGAACAAACTTGGTTGCAAAAATTGTTAAAAACGCAGAATATTTAATGAGTGTTAAGAATGGAGATACTGTATATCTATTAGAGATTAAATAGCACAAATATATATACCGGTTCAGTAAATTTAAGGAAAGGAACTGACTTTGATATTCATAAAAGGAGGAAGATTATGGAGTGGAAATGTGTTTGTCCATACAATCCAAAGTTGAAATTGAAGGACATCTATATTTACGATACAACTTTGAGAGATGGGGAGCAAACCCCGGGTGTTTGTTTTACAAAAGAGCAAAAGTTAGAAATAGCACGGAAATTGGATGAGTTGGGAATTAAACAGATAGAGGCCGGGTTTCCAATAGTTTCTGATAGAGAGGCAGAGATAGTTAAAACAATAGCAAATGAAGGGCTAAATGCTGAGATTTTAGGGTTATGTAGAGCATTGAAAAAAGATATTGATAAGGCAATTGAATGCGATGTAGATGGAATTATTACCTTTATAGCAACGTCCCCTCTGCATTTAAAATATAAGTTTAACAACAAAAGTTTGGATGAGATTTTAGAGATGGGGGTTAGGGCAGTTGAATATGCAAAAGAACATGGATTGTTTGTTGCCTTCTCTGCTGAAGATGCAACAAGGACACCAATAGAAGATTTAATCAAAGTCCATAAAGCCGCTGAAGAGGCAGGAGCAGATAGGGTTCATATAGCAGATACAACTGGATGTGCTACACCACAAAGTATGGAATTTATTTGTAGTGAGTTGAGTAAAAACCTTAAAAAAGCACATATAGGAGTTCATTGCCACAATGACTTTGGATTTGCAGTTATAAATTCAATATATGGGTTAATTGGAGGGGCTAAGGCAGTTTCAACAACAGTAAATGGCATTGGAGAGAGGGCTGGAAATGCGTCCTTAGAAGAGTTGATTATGGCTTTAACTGTATTATATGATGTTAAGTTAAATTTGAATATCGAGGTTTTAACTGAACTCTCAAAAATGATTGAGGAGTACTCAGGCATCAAATTGCCAAAAAATAAGCCAATTGTTGGAGAGATGGTATTTTATCATGAAAGTGGTATCCACGTGGATGCGGTTATCGATAATCCATTAACTTATGAGCCGTTTTTGCCTGAAGTTATTGGACAGAAAAGGAATATAGTCCTTGGAAAGCACTCTGGTTGTAGGGCAATAGCATATAAGTTGAAAGAAATGGGCATTAAAGTTAACAAGGAGGAATTGTGCGAGATTGTAAAGAGGGTTAAAGAGACGAGGGAAAAAGGAATCTTCATTGATGATGAAGTGTTTAAAAAGATTGTTGAAGAGGTTGTTAGGAGATAAATTGGGTCATTAATAATTTTAATAACAAAATCAAAATAAAAAGTTATTAATAATAGTTTTTGTATAGTTGTTTGCGTTATGATTAATCTTCACGATAATATCATGCTTAAGTTATTACTCTTTTAAAATTAATAAAAATAAGGAGGGAAATGATGGAAATAAATGGGGTAGTTATAGAGGATACATTTGCTGAAGCATTTCCAATATGGGTTTCAAGAATTTTGGTAACAGCGGCAACAGAAAAATTGGCAAAAATTGCTGCAACAGAAGCAACAGGATTTGGATGTTCAGTTATCATGTGTCCAGCAGAGGCGGGGATTGAAAAATACGTTCCGCCAACAGAAACACCGGATGGAAGACCAGGATACATCATCCAAATCTGCCACCCAAAGAAATCAGAATTAGAACACCAAATGTTAGAGAGAATTGGACAGTGTGTATTAACCGCTCCAACAACAGCGGCATTTGATGCTATGGGGGATGAGGCAGAGGAACAATTAAAAGTTGGATTTAAGTTGAAGTTCTTTGGAGATGGATATGAGAAAAAAGACAAAGTTGGGGATAAAACAGTTTATAAAATCCCAATTATGAGTGGGGAGTTTATAACAGAGAGCAAATTTGGAATTAAGAAGGGAGTTGCAGGAGGAAACTTCTTCATATTGGCAGAGAACCAAACTTCTGCTTTAGTTGCAGCAGAAGCAGCAATTGATGCAATTAACTCAGTTGATGGAGTAATTACTCCTTTCCCAGGTGGAATTGTTGCATCAGGTAGTAAAGTAGGAGCAAGCAATCCAAAATACAAATTCATGACTGCTACAACAAACCACAAGATGTGTCCAACATTGAAGGGGGTTGTAGAAGACAGTGAAGTTCCAGAAGATGTAAACGGAATTTATGAGATTGTTATTGATGGGGTTAGCGAAGAGGCAGTTAAAGAGGCAATGAAAGTTGGTATTTTAGCAGCAACAAAAGTTCCAGGAGTTAAGAAAATCACCGCTGGAAACTACGGTGGAAAATTAGGTAAGTACCAAATAAAATTGCATGATTTGTTTGAATAAATCCCCAATTTTTATTTTTTATTTTCTTCGTATATTGTTTTATTTAAATCTTTTTAAATTTGTGGGATTGTTATGAAGGATGAAATTGGAGTTATTGGATTTGATGACGCTCCTTTTTATAAAAACGATAAAACCGCTTTATTAATTGCCACATATTTTAGGGGAAATAGAATATTGGATGGAGTTTATTTTAAAAAAATCCAAAAAGATGGAAAAGATGCAACTGAAAAGATTGTAGATGTTGTTAAAGGAAAGCATTATCCAAAAATAAACGCAATATTCTTATATGGAGTTACGTTTGGAGGATTTAATATAGCGGATATATTCAAAATTAACGAAGAAACAAAAAAGCCAGTTGTTGTTGTAATAAGAAAAAACCCAAATAGGATAGATATGATAAATGCACTAAAAAAGCATTTTAACGACTGGAAAGAAAGGGCAGAACTTCTAAATTCATTTCCAGAACCAGAACCTATTGAAGGAATTTATATTCAATATGTTGGAATAGATGGGAAAGAGGTTAAAGAACTAATCAAAAAAACAAGATTAAAGAGCAAAGTCCCAGAATGTCTTAGAATTGCCCATTTAATTGGTAGGGGGTTTTTGGACTTATAATAACTTCAAATGCCCAACAACTTTGTTGATCTTTTCCTCCTTTTCTGGTCCAATACCTACAGCAGTGGTTGTTCCAGGTTCTAACTGTGTTCTTCCAGCATCTTTGATTAAACTACAAGGCAATTCAAGGGATTTTGCAGTTAAATAAATATCAAATAGTTCTTTTTCTGAATTGACCTTTAAAACTACCTTTTTCTGTCCTTCTCTCAACCATTCTTTAACAACATTCGGACATATCTTTTCAGCATTTAAAAATGCTTCTATTGCTGCATGACTTGCCTGGGCTGCAATTTTTCCTTTTCCCATTTTTAAGTCATTTCTTATAACAATTGCTTGCTTATACATGATTTTCCCTCAAAAAGTTATAAATAAATAGGTATGTATATCTCCAAATACTAAAAATTATCCATGGGGGAATTTTTTATGATTGATAAAATCTCAGTGGCAACTGCTGAATGCTTTACTCATGCAAAAATTGGAATAACCATTCATAAAGCGGCGAGTGGTTATGAAGATTTTGAATTCAAAGAAATTTTTGATAGAGAAGGATTAAAAATCATAAGAAATGTTAGAGTTTTGGCATCAATGTTCATACCCTCAGTTTATGCCGCTGAGAAACTGCTAAACATTAAACTTCCAGAACCTGATTACTCTTATGCATACGCAAAGGCATATACAGAAAAAAATGACTTAAAAGTTGCTTACTTAATGGCTAAGGGATTGAAGGATATTTTAAACTGCAATATTGCAATAGGTACTACGGCAGGAGTTGGTAGGGGAGGAATTTGTATACTAACAGATAAAAACAAATATACTTTCACAACAGATGTTTGTGGAAATTTATTAAAACATGAAAATATCTTAGAAAGGCAAAGAAATGGCATTGAGAAGGGATTGAGAAAGTTTATAGATGTTTTAAAAGATGAATATGTGAATGAATGACCTACTAGTTCCTAAACCTTTTCATGAACCTTGGGATAAATGAGATAGCCTCATCTATGGTCATTAAATCGTAGTTGTCCTTTAAATAACCCCTATCCTTCATAATCTTACCAACCCAATCAGCAAATCTTTTATCCTGTATAACAACAACACCATAATCAGTTTCCGTCCTTATCAATCTCCCTATCATTTGAACTACTGTTCTTGCCATTATGTGGAAAGACGTCATTAAAAAACCTCTCCAATGTGCGTCTTTAATACCTTTTCTCTTAAACGTTTCTTCTATCATCTTCTGTTCTTTTTTTATTAATGGAGTTGGTACTGGAAACGGAAGGGAGTCGATGATAACACTCGTTAATGCCTCCCCCGGGATATCAACCCCTTCAGCAAATCTTCCAGTTGCGAGTAGAATTCCTCCATTCTCCTCAAACTTTTCTTTTAATTTTTTTGCCTCCTTTCCATCCATATTTGCCTCGTAGGTGTAGATGTTTTTGTTGTCTATGTTCACTTGGTCTATATTGTTTAATAGGTAGGTATAAGCACTACTCAAATCCTCAAAACTTTTAAATAAAACAAGTGTGTTGCCATTACATGCCTCTATAATTTTTAATAGATTCTCGTTTGCTCTTTTTCTTTTTTTGCTGTTTCCTTCCCATTTCATATCTTCCCCATCTTTTAGGGCAATAATTTTCTTCCTGTCTTTTGGAAATGGAGAGGTTAATATTAGCATCTCAGCATCTTTAACTCCTGTTTTTAATGCATGAATCCTTAAATTCCCCAATGTTGCAGAGCAGTGTATAACCACCGCATCCCTATATAACTTCCTTAAATAAGACGAGACAACAATAGGCTCGCATAAAATAGAGCCATTATTTTTATAAACAACAAAGTTTTCATTTATGCTTTTTAAATTCCCTAAATTATCCAAAAATTCCATTAAATGCATTTCACTTATTCTTTTTTCATTAACAAACTGCAATTCCAATGGAATTAGTGCGTTGTTATCAACTTTGAACTTTAAATCCTTCTTATCCAACTCAACATTCTCTCCTAAGGTATCAATCTTTTCTTTTATGTTTTTTATTTGATAATAACCATCCAATAAAGTCCCCAATATTGCAACATCATCCTTATATTTCCAAGATGTTATCTTTCCCAATGTGTGATCAAATATGAGTGAATTTTTGCATTCTTTAACATCTGCAAACTTTTCCACATAATTCTCAACAACATCCCAAAATCTCTCCTCCCCCCTCTCCAAATGCTTAATTAATCTATAAGGGGCGTAATGGTAAACCATAAACTTAAGGCGATTTAACGCCACATCTGGATTTATTGTTATTGTAGCAGCGTTTCTTATACTCCCCTCCAATTTATGTGCCTCATCGCAGATTATAATATCCGTTTCTCTCTTTTTATCGATATCTTCCTTTGCATAATAATAAATGCTATTGTTCATAACCACTATATCTGCAAATATACTCTCAATTTTTGCCCTTTGGTAGTCACAAATGCAGAATGGGCAGTAGTATTTTACATCCCCATCCAACTCCAATGCAATCTTTTTTGTCCCACAATAGCAGATAGGCTTTTTATTTGGCCTATATTTGCATTTTTTGTTTAGTTGGCAATATAATCTATTTGCTTTATCGTTTTTAGATTTACAAAAGAAATTCCCCTTTCCCATCATAAAAGATACTTTTAAATTATGTTTTAGAGAGTTTAAATCATCTAATATCCTCTCCTGCTGGTCAATAGTTTCTGTTAAAATCATGACCCTCTTTCCCTTCTCTGCAAAATATAATGCGGGGATTAAATATGAGAGTGTCTTTCCTACTCCCGTAGGGGCTTCAACAACCAAATTTTTTCTTTTTGATATACAATCGAATATCTTCTCCATCATCTTTATTTGTTGTGCCCTTATTTTTGGATATGGAAATTTCTCCTTAACAAACTCTCTAAATTCGTAAATATCCATAAAATCACCTTAATTATAAAGTGCAACTCAAAAAAAACTAAAATAGGTTTAGTATTGATTAACTTTGTAATTGAATTATTGTTGATTTTCCTGTTGGATTTATAGTTGTTTGCGTTAAATATTAGAAAAATGCTTAATAAATTTAAGGAAGATTGCGACTTATTTTAAAATTTAAGACAAATACAACATTTAAGAATTTCGAAGCATATAAATAATTAGTAAAATCGCAAATAACTATAGTAATTCTTTATCAATAATGCCCTCTCCTTTAAATACATTTTTGTATATGCTAATTTTTTCCCCAATTTCTAAGAGTTTATCTATCTCCTTTTTGAGTGGCAACTTTCTAAAATGTTCCCTCTTATTTAACTCTCCCATAAATCTTATTATTTCCTCTTCATTCTCTTTTCTGATATACTCTTCCAATTTATTTAGATTATCTTTTATTCTATTTATTCGCTCTGAAACATCATAACCTATAAGTTCTTTGCATTTCTCAGAAACCTCATCCAAATTTTTACTCTTAAATATATTTCTTCCAAATTCTTCCCTTTCTTCCCAACTGATTATCCAATTGTCATCAATCTTTGTTTTTGAACTTTCCTCCATTGCCTCAAAAATAATATCATCCAACTCATCCAAATAAAGTTCTTCACAATATTCTATTGCCTTTTTTATTATTCTCTTATTGCATTTTCCTTTTTTTATTCCCTTACAGTAGTGTTTTATTATTAGTAACAAATCCCCATTCCACTTTACCATAAAACTAAATGGAAAGATTTTACACATGAGTGGTTTATACTCATAACCTTTCTCCAATTGGATTTTGCATAGGTTGTTATGTAATAGGATACATCCCCCCTCATTAACCTTTAACCTTTTCTTAAATATTCCATCTCCATAGTCCTCTATAGCATAAGAATAATTCTTTAACTTCAAAGTATCAAAATAATTCAAATATATCCTCCAATTCTCACAGGAACAACAATAAGCACATTTTATACATTCATACGTTATGCCATCAAAGGTTACCTCCCATTCCATACGGTATCACTTCAATTTTTATTTTTAAATTAATAAATATATAAAAATTAAATAGATTTTTTCAACCCTCTTGGTTTTAACATATCTTTTATAAATTCAATTAGATCCAAAGCATCATCCATTTTTTCAAGTTCTCTCATACTAATTACTGCTAAATTTTTATAATGCCTCTCTTTTTTCTCCAAGATTAGTAATGAATATCCATCCAGGAGTTTTGACATCTCCCTAACTAATATTGCCCTTCTTCGCATATCCTCATTTTCCCGCTCGCCAATATTTGTTAAGAGGATGTTATGTTTTTCTTCTGGATTCTTGTGTTTCTCTGCCACAGCATCGAAAGGGGCTCTTAGAGTTGGTATTAGGTTGAATCCTAATTCATCTAATATGTTCAGTGCCTGTTTTTTGTAGTCATCAACATCTCTCTTTGTATCTGAATGCCTGTCTTGAGTCATATCTAATTTTTGAATACCTACTGGTTCAAACAAGTCTATACCTTCCGCTAATGGGGCATCTAAATATTCCTCAATCCTTATAGCCACTTCCAATGATGGATTTGCCTTATTTTGCTCATATTTATATATGGTTTTTCTTGAAACTCCCGACGCTTCTGCCAATTCTCCAACAGATACGTTGAGTCTTTCTCTCACTTTCTTTAATGCCTCACCATCAATTTTTACAAAGAAGCCTCCCCTATGTGCATAAACTACTGGGGGACTACCCTTCAGGTACTCCTCAAATGTTTCATAAGTAACTGCTTTTATATTGTATCTATCATACACCACCCCATGCTCCATCATGGCATTTCTCGTTCTTATTCCTATTATTATTGGAACCGCAGATAAGATATTTGCTATTTTTATGAGTTCTTTTGACTGTTCTTCACTTAAACTGTCAATATTTTTTAGTATCTTTATTAGTAATCTCACATCTCCCCTATTGGCGATGATATCAAAACATGCTCTTCCCAAAGGTTGTGAGATGTTAAAGTTGTGAGTTTTTAGTAAGTTGATACATTCGGTTAATAACATTTCCCTCATCATATTAATCACCTGTCTCATACTAATCTATCTCATATATATTTTTTATGGTTATTCAGTATATAAATTTTATTGTGTAATCTTTTAAATTATTTAAATATATGAATATACTTTATTTTTATATATCAGAAACATTAATATAAGTTAATAGAAAATTCAATTGTTATAAATGTAAATTAGAATACATATTAATATGATATTTTGAGAAAAATATTATCCAACATTTGGGAGGAGGTAGTAATGGTAGTAAAAATAGGAATATTGAAGT
>NZ_AGJL01000048.1 GCF_000243455.1 Methanotorris formicicus Mc-S-70
ATTGGCGTTAGTGTTCTAACCCTGTGCGAACTTAGATAACTCTCCGAACAGCTAAATCCTAAACTATTATAGAATTAGTGAGTATGTTATTAAGTGCTGCTAGCATAGGAGATGCACCGTTTTTTAACGAGTTATTTAAGTACTACCTATTTCTATTTTTTGGTCTTAATTTTAATAGTGTTAAATCACACTATCAGTTAGTTTAGACACTGAAATAAAAGAAAGGCAAAAATTAGTTATTACAAATAGCAATAATAAACCTACTCTCTGCCATATCCAATGCATTTAATGAATTCCCCTCAATTATAAAGGTATTGTTTATTTTTGATATTGTTGCATTATTGTTGGTTCTTATTACCCTTATAATCATGGTTTTGTTGCTATTTTTTATCATCTCAATTTCAGAAGGGGTGAATGTGGCGTATCCTTCTTTATTATTTAAAACAACCTTTGCAGTTACATTCTCTGATACGTTTATTGGAATTACCATTTCGTGAGGATAGAAGGCATTCAGCCAAATCAACTTACCTATCAAATCCATTATAGAAACTCCACCTTCCTTTTGAGGTAGGGATGGGTTATACTCCAAATAGATAATGGGTTTTGTTAGATACTGTTTCTTTATATCTTTATCTGATGTGTTAATAAGTTTTGTTTTCATGGCATCATTTATTGTGCACCTCAATGGAATTTCAACAGAAACTCCATGAATCTCTGTTTTTAATGTTTTTGAGTATTTTAGCAAATCGTCGTTGCTATTTTTTTGGTTGATACATAGACATGAGGAAACCAACAAACACATTATTCCAAATATAATAATAAACTTCTTCATTTTTTCTCCTCTTTATCTTTTGCACGGAAGTGGTCATAAAGATACAGTATTATGAGTAGTATTATCACCAAATAAACATGACTCTTTAGCCATATTGATAGGTAGCCGATATATGGTATAACAAGGGGTTTTCCATTAATTGTTATTGCTTTTTGCCTTATTTGCGATGAAGAAACTAACTCTGGATCGTAAGTTGGGTTGTTGTCTCCTTTTATAATATAGTAGGTTTTATTGTCAATATTCAACTTTCCAATAATTCTATGTATAACAGGTCTTGTTTTTTCTCCCCCAAATACCAAAAATGATTTGTTATCTATACTTATGGTGCCTTTAATTTCATTGTATTGATAGAGAGGCCAGTGGGCATTGTAAACAACAATATCTCCAACATTTAGATTATTTGGGTCAAATTCAAAATATGCATTCTTTACAACAACCAAATCTCCTCTCTTCATTATTGGATACATGCTATTTGATACTACAACATTTACATGGCTCCAAACTAAAAAAAGAACGAGTAAAAATACTACCCACTCAATGATGTCTTTTTTATTGATAATCCCACCTTCTATGTTATCTACGCAGATATACATTTTATACCATATTGTTATATATTTTTTTGTTATAAAGAATTTTAATATTTAATTTAAAATGGTATGTGAAATTAGGAGGGAGATGATGATAGGCATTATTGGAGGAACTGGCATAGCATCAATCTTAGGTAAAGGAGAGGAAAGGATTATAGAAACCAAATATGGAAAGGCAAAGGTTTTAATTGATGATGATGTTGTTTTGTTGTTTAGGCATGGAATTGAGCACAACGTCCCACCACATAGGATAAACTATAGGGCAAATATATACGCTTTGAAACAACTTGGGGTGGAGAGAATTTTGGCTATAAATTCTGTTGGTTCATTAAAAGAGGAAATAAAACCAGGAACTTTTGTAATTCCAAATGACTTTATAGAATTTACAAAATTTAGAGAGAGCACATTTTATGATGAGGGAAAGGTTGTCCATATTGATATGACAGAACCCTACTGCCCCGAGTTAAGGGAAATTTTAAAGAAAATCTTAGAAAATAAAAATTATGATTACCATGAGGGTGTCTATGTATGCACAGAGGGGCCAAGATTCGAGACAAAGAGGGAGATCAAGATATTTAAAAATTGGGGGGATGTTGTGGGGATGACAGGATATCCTGAGGTTGTTTTAGCAAGGGAGTTGGAAATGTGCTATGTTTCATTGTGCAATGTCACAAACTACGCTGCAGGAATTTCAAAGAATGTTCTGACAGTTGATGAAGTGTTGGAAACAATAAAAATAATGGAAGACAAAATTTTAAAGATTGTTGATGAATTTATAAACTACGATTTTGGAGAGAGAAACTGCATTTGCAAAGACGCTTTAAAACATGCTGTTATTTAATTCTTCTTTGGTGGTGTTTATGATAATAAAAATAAACGAAATGAATGAAAAAGAAAAGATGGAAGCAATTAGAAAGATACAAAAAATGATTTTGGAAGGAAAAGTAATAATTTGTGGAACTGACACCTTATACGGAATCTGCGTAAATGCTTTGGATGAAAATGCTGTGAAAAAGGTTTATGAGATAAAAAAGAGAGAATTTGGAAAATACATCTCAATAAGTCTAAAAGATAAAGAGGACATTGAAAAATACGCATATGTTAATGATGTAGCAAAAAAAATAATAGACAAATTCATGCCTGGGCCTATAACAACCATATTAAAAAAGAAGGATGTTATTCCAGATATCGTTGCAGAGGATTATATTGGGATTAGGGTGCCAGATAATGATGTTGTTAGAGAACTTGCCATTGTTCCGTTGACATCAACGAGTGCAAACATAAGCGGGGAAGAGTCACCAACATCTGTTGATGAGATAAGTGAAGAAATAAAGAAAAACGTTGATGTAATAGTAGATACTGGAAAATGCAAATACTCAAAACCATCAACAATAATAAAAATATATGAAAACGGAGAGGTTGAGTTGATTAGGGAGGGAGCAATTCCTTTTAAAGAAATTCTTGAGGTATTATAGGTTGATGATTTTGTGTGCAATTTCTTTTGCAACTTCTCTCTTTTCATGTAAATCCTTCAAAAACTCAACGATTTTCTCATAGCAGTATTTTTTACATTTTCCACAGGTTAGTTCTCCTTTTTTACATGTTTCATAAATCTCCAGAAGTTCTTTGTCATCTTTTATTAAATGGTAGGCATAAAGTTCATAAACCACACATTCCTCAGGAACTCCACCGAGTTTTTTATGCTCCTCCAATGTTTCTCTTCCACCAGTTTTGCATGACATGATTTTTTTCTTAACGCCCTTTTCATCATCGGTTAAAAATACTGCTGTTTCTGGTTTTGATGAACTCATCTTTCCTCCTAAGAGACCTGTCATAAACCTGTGGTAGGTTGAGGATGGTGGGATGAATTTGTATTCCTTTGCCCTATTTGCAATGTCCCTTGTTAGCCTTATGTGTGGGTCTTGGTCAATACCAACAGGCACAACAACTGGAATCTCTCTACGTATTTTTAAGTCCTCCTCTAACTGAGGGTGCAAAATATCTGCAACTTGGATTAAAGGAGCGAATAGATGCCCAATATTTGTCTCTCCACCAAATCCATAAATTGCCCTCATCTCGCTTAAATTTGTTCTTTTTGATAAAATAAATGCCAAGTCCTTAACTTTATTGTATTTTGATTGTAAATAAACATTTATCTTCTCTGGATCTAATCCAAGTGCAATGTAATTTGTTATATACTCCTCAACTGCAAGTTTTTTTGTGGTTTCAAAGTCCATTCCTCTCGCTGAATATGCCTCTAAATCCGCTATTGGAATATGAATCTCTGCGTTATAATCCTGATAATAGAGGAGTTGGTCAACAATCATCTTATGCCCAAAGTGCATCCTTCCAGAAGGCATCATTCCACTAACAACTGCAAACTTCTTTTTATTTTTCATCGCATCAACGATTCTTTCAAAATCCCTATGCCCAAAAATAATCCCTCTCCTCATTAGGTGGTGGGGATTTTCAATGCTCTTAATGATTTCATTTATTGGTTTTATCCCAAAGTTTTCCATGGTTTTTTTGTAATCTATAATGTCTGAGATTTCCCATGGGGTTATCAACGTTCCACCTCATCCCTTATTATAGAATATTACATTAATAATTAATTTTTAATTAAAAATTTTCTGTATTTAAATGCGTTCTCCAATACAATCTACTATATCCTTTAAGTTTATGTTCTTCACAACATCGGCGACAGGTAAGTTTAAATTAGAACTTAAATAATTTATTACCTTTTCTGTTTTCTCAAATCCTAAATTCTTACTGTTGAATGTGATTCCAACAACCTCTTTATCACTTAGGAGTTCTATGATTTTGATGTTCTTTTTTATTAATTCTATATTGGTTTCCTTTGTAGCCAATATTGTAAAATCTGGTTTTGAGCCCATTAAAATTGCCGTGCTTATAACGCCCCCTCCCCTACCAGTCCCAACCTCCAAAGCATCTGCAAGAATTCCAGTTTGACTTGATACAATAATAACATCCCTATCCATTAAATCTACCTTTTTTACTGCACCAAATATTGTTGGAGCAACATGGCATGATTCTATAACTTGAGGAATAACCATTTCATCCGCTCCACACAACAACGCATGCGGATCAGTTCCAACCATACCAACACTATAACCCCTTTTTTCCAGTTCCTTTTTGAGAATAAATGATGTTGTAAATTTCCCACACTGCCTTCCAGTTCCCATTATGGTTATTACTTTGCTCTTTATGCCTTTTAACCCCTCTTCTGCAAATTTTCTTAATTCTTTAAATCTCTGAGGATTGGAAGTGTCAAAAACCTCTACCCCATAACTATATGCCAAATCCATTAGATTTTTAACATCATTAACACGATAGAGCCGTGCCATGTTGTATATGTTTTTTCCTTTTTCAATTTCACTTGCTATAGATTCAGTCCAAATTTTCAAATCTTCCCTGTATAAAATCTCCCTTGTCCAGATAAATGTATCGTAATACTTCTCATCAATAGTAATGTTGCTAAATTTCCTGAGTCCGTCTGAAACTTTATTTTCATGAGATATTTTTGCCCTCTCTACCACAATCTCCCTTTTTCAAATTTTTAAAGTTTATATCTTATGTCAAAAACTTCAATGTATTACAAAAAGTTTGGTATTTATATAATTTTTGTCATTTTGACATCAAATAAATTTATATATTTGCATCAAAGATAAATCTTTGTAACAATTTCAAAAAATAACATAAAAATTACATAAATAATAATTAAAGAGTCATCCGCTAATATTACGTACTTTCTATTTCTACGATAAATTTAATATACCATGATGTTATAGTATAGTGCATAGTTATTAGTTGTGACACACATACCACAAACGGTGATGTTATGGGAAAGTTGATATTAAAAACTCCATGTACGACCTTCACACTTGAAAACTTAATGTGTTGTACCTTTGGATTGAAGGTCTTTGATGTTATGGTGTATTTTGAGATATTAAAAAATGGTCCGTCAAGAATAAACAAAATTGCAGAAAAACTTAACAGGGATAGGAGTACTGTCCAAAGAGCAGTTCAAAATTTAATGAATGTGGGTTTGGTAAAAAGAAAGCAGGTAAATATTAAAGAAGGCGGATATTTTTACATATATGAGGCATTACCTTTTGATGAAGTGAAAAGAATAATAAAAGAAACTGTATCACAGTGGTGTGAAGGCGTTAAAAAGTGGATAGATGAGATTGAAGTAGA
Organism: Methanotorris formicicus Mc-S-70; assembly: GCF_000243455.1. Taxonomy (NCBI): domain Archaea; kingdom Methanobacteriati; phylum Methanobacteriota; class Methanococci; order Methanococcales; family Methanocaldococcaceae; genus Methanotorris; species Methanotorris formicicus. The sequence continues at coordinate 5,638 of NZ_AGJL01000048.1, forward strand.
TGACATAATAAACGAGGAGTTAGAAAACTAATCGTGTGGGATTATGAGGTTAGTTTTTTTAGGTACTGGTGCTGCAGTTCCAACGAAAAAAAGGGCACATGTATCAATCGCCTTAAAAATTGATGGGGAGGTTCTTTTATTTGATTGTGGGGAAAATGCCCAAAGGCAGATGATGTTTACAGAAGTTTCTCCAATGAAGATAAACAATATCTTTATCTCTCATTTGCATGGGGATCATATATTAGGTATTCCTGGATTATTGCAATCTATGGCATTTTCTGGGAGGAAAGAAGGGATAAATATTTACGGCCCTGTAGGGACAAAAGATATGATAATACATGCATTAAGCATTGGTTATCATGGAATTAACTTTAAAATAAACGTTTATGAGATAAGTTCAAAAGATCCTATAAAAATAATAGACAGTGAGAAGTTTGAGATTTATGCTTTTCCGGTAAAACATTCAGTGCCATCTTATGCCTATATTTTTAAAGAAAAGAAAAAACCAAGGTTAGATATGAATAAGGCAAAGGCATTGGGTGTTAAAGTAGGGCCGGATTTGAAGAGATTGAAGGAGGGTATTCCAGTTAAATTAGAGAATGGAAGGGTTATAAATCCAGAAGATGTCCTATTACCGCCAAAAAAAGGTATATGTATTGCATATAGTGGGGATACAATACCAATAGAGGAGTTTGGAAAATTTTTAAGGGAATTGGGGTGTAGGGTTTTAATCCATGAGGCAACTTACGACAGTACTTTGAAAGAAAATGCAATTGAAACTCTGCATTCAACAATTGAAGATGCAATAAAGATTGCGGAGATTGCAGGGGTAGAGACCTTGATATTAACTCACATATCAGCGAGGTATGATGATATTTCAATTTATGAAAAGGAGGTTAAAGAATACAAAGGGAATATAAATATTGTTGTAGCAGAGGACTTTATGGTTTATGATTTAAAGAAAAAAACGCATTTTATTTCTATTTTAGATTAGTTTTGGATTTGGATTCCTTCAATCTTTTTATGTACAATCTTTTTGGAGTTATGCCTAAAAATTTTATCTTTGCCCTTCTCACAGTCCCAGATACGCCAAGAACAATAATATTTATTGGCTTGTTTTTATACTCCTTTACAAATATTAAAGCACTCCTAACGTAATCAACCTCAGTGTGTTTACATCTTAAAATACCATGGGGGAAGTTATAATAAACCAACCAAGGATTTGATTTTGATGTGCCCCAAACACCATAGTAATTTATAGTAGCGTTTCTAATAATGCCTATAACCTCATTCTCACTTAACTCATCTTCATAGATAATCTCAAATGCAAGGTATCTCTTCCTATCTCTCAACGTTGGTGGTAATGTTTTTAACATAATGCCCCTCAAATTTTTTTAAAAGAATAAAAAGTGATATTATGCTTATGATTAAAGATTATGCGTTAAAGATACTAAAAGAATCTCTAAGGCAGGACGTTGGATTTGGAGATATTACAACAGAACTAATAATTCCAGAGGATTTAAATTGCAGAGGTGTTATAAAATCCAAAGAAGAATGTATTGTTTGTGGTTTGGATTTTGTTATGGAGTTATTTAAATCTTATGGTGTAGAATGCAGACCATTGGTAAAAGAAGGGGATTTGGTGCATGGGGATATATTAGAAGTTTATGGTAATGCGAGAACCATTTTGATATTGGAGAGGACGGTTTTGAATTTTTTAATGCATCTCTCAGGAATCGCAACAAAAACCTACAATGTAGTTAAAAAAGTTAGGCAAATTAACAAAAATGTAAGAATAGCATGTACAAGAAAGACCCTACCAAATCTCTCAATCCTTGAAAAATATGCGGTATTTGTTGGAGGAGGGGATACTCATAGATTTAGGTTGGATGATTGTGTAATGATTAAAGATAACCACATAGCAGTAGTTGGCATTGAGAAGGCATTTGAAAGAATAAAAAAGGTAAGTTTCACAAAGAAGATAGAGGTTGAGGTTGATAACTTAGAGCAGTTAAGGGAGGTTCTAAAATATAAACCAGATATTGTTTTACTTGATAACTTTAGACTAGAGGATATTGGGAAGGCATTAGAGATCATAGATAATTATGAAAAAGAACACAACTATAGACCAATAGTTGAAGTTAGCGGTGGGATTAAAGAGAGTAATGTTTTAGATTATGCAAAATATGATGTTGATGTGATTTCAATGGGATGTCTAATTCATTCAGCGAGGGCAGTTGATATAAGTTTAGATGTGAATATTTTGTAGATAAATACTTTCCAGAGTTTAATTAATACTCTAATAACCTTTTTTCCATTACCTTCTAAAATAACAAATAAATCCTAAAAGCAACGATTAGTGAAGTTATTATCGCCGCCAATAAAGATACTAATTTTATCTTATAGGAAGGTGTTTTTTCCCTAAAAACAGATAGATACAAAATAAAATAAGATACCAAAGTTAAAAACATCCCTAAATCAACTAAGGCTTTTGATGAATATGTAGATAGAGCAGCAATAACAAATGAATTTAGAAGAACCCCATTTGTAGGAATACCTTTTCTCAACTCAACAAATGCATCTGAGAACTTTGGGATAAATATTTTGTCATGCGATAAAGCATATGGCATCCAACCTAAGGAAAAAAGCCAACTAAATACACACCCTCCAATTATAAGCAAGATACACATCCAGATTAAAGGATTATTCCCAATTAATGCCCCTATAACCTCCCTCAATTCACCATAACCCATGCTCGATGATATCACAACTAACGTATACAACAAATATAAAACTCCAATGATAAACGTCCCAATAATCAGACCATAGGCAATATCCCTTTCTGGATTTTTAAATGCCTCTGAAGGGATTGATATACCCTCCCAACCTGTCATAGTCCAAAGTCCAAAATAACCTGTTGTCAAAACCTTAAATAAATCAACCTTAGCATTAAAAACTGACAAATCAATTTTATTTGAGAATATTATGAACAACAAGGTAATTATCGTTAAAGTTCCAAAAATTCTCAAAAAATTCCCAACAATTTTAACACCATTTATAATAAGAAACGTTAAAACCACAACCAAAACAACCCCTACATACTCAAAAGTAAGGTAGATATTGAATATTATGCTAAAAAATGATACTACTGCCGAGATTGCAGTTACTCCAGCAAACCACAGCATGTAGGCAAAAATTACTCCTATTTTTTTTCCAAAAATTCTCATCACGTATTTATATGGCCCCCCACTTTTGGTTATCTTTGTTGTTGCATATGCAAATGGCAAAACCAAAACCATACTTATTATTAAAACCAAAATCCACCCATATATTGCAGACCTTCCAGCAATCAAATAGGTTAATGGAGATAAAACAAAAATTCCTCCACCGATGATTGAAGTTATTGTCAAAAACACCCCATCCTTTAGAGTTAGATACTTCACAACCCCACCTCACCATACACATTTAAATCCCTTAAATGCAAATATTTATCAACCTTTGCATATATAACTTTATTAAAGTTATTGTGAGGCGTTAAAATGAAGTGGGATGAAATTGCATTAAAAATTGCAAAAGACATTGAAAAGGACATAATGCCAATTTTTGGAAAGAAGGAAGCATCAAAATTTATTGGCTATAGTCCAAGTGGGGACAAGACAAAACTTGTTGATAAAATAGCAGAAGATATTGTTTTAGAACACCTCTTACCTTTGGATGTGAACATAGTTAGTGAAGAAAGTGGGGGCATAAATAAAGAAAGTGAATACACAGTTGTTGTTGACCCAGTTGATGGTTCATACAACTTCATCAAAGGTATCCCAATTTTTGGATTTAGTTTTGCAGTATTCAAAAAGAATGAGCCAATATACACAATGATTTATGAATTCGTAACCAAGAATGTTTATGAAGGAATTCCAAAAAGGGGGGCCTACCTTAATGGAAGGAAAATAAAAGTAAAGCCTCTTAAGTTGGAATCAATATCCTTAAGTTTTTATGGAAATAAGGATGCAAATTTCTTAAAAAATGTTAGAAGGTTTAGAATCTTGGGGGCTATTGCTGTCGAACTTGTATATTTGGCAAAAGGTTCATTGGACGGTGTTGTTGATATAAGAAAGTATGTAAGACCAACAGACATTGCCGCTGGAGTTGTAATAGCAAGAGAATCTGGAGCAATAATAACTGATGAAAATGGGGAAGAACTTACATTTAACTTAAGTGCAACAGAGAGGTTGAATATAATTGCAGTGAATAGCAAAGAACTCTTGGATATTATCTTAGAAAATATTAAATAATTATTTAATAGCAAGGTTTTCCTTTAACTTCTCCTTCCATGTTAAATCAATATCAATACTTCCCCCTTGGAATTCTCCAATATCAACATCCCCATAGGTTTCCTCAATATCTCCCTCAATTTCTAAGTAAATCATTTTTAATTCCTCAATGTTTTCTTCACTTGTTTTCCAGAGTCCTCTTTGATATGCTTCCAACAACCTCCTTCCAATCTCTTCCAATGCATAGATGTTGTTTTCCTTAAAGAATTTCCTATTTTCCTCATTTTTTACATAGGTGTTGAATATCTCATCAAAAATCCAATTCTCAACCTCTTTTGTTGTGGCACTCCATCCAAATACTCTCCCAACTCTCTTCGCTATATCCCCAGCCCCTTTGTAGCCATGTCTCTTCATCCCTTCAATCCACTTTGGATTTAGAAGTTTTGATAATGAAACCCTCTCTATTTCCTCCTTCAATGTCCTTACCTCAACTTTGTTTGGATTTCTTGTATCTCCATAATATGCCTTAACATCTCTTTTTGAAATAACCCTTGCAGCATTTGTTAATCCACCATGCGTTCCAAAGTAACAGCAGCATCCAAACAAATCATACTCATCAGTAACGGTTTTGTTAAATGTCAAATCGACACTCTTTAAGACATTTTCAAATGCATCCTTTGCATATATCCCATAGGCATTTTTTCCATAAGCATAGGAGTTCCAAAACATGAAAGCATCCTTTAAATCCTCCTCATTCTCCCATGCACTTGCATATACTGCATATTTAACCCCATTCCCATAAGTTCCTGGTTTTGAACTGAATATTCTGTATGTAGCCTCTCTAAATGATAATCCCCCTTCTAAACCTTCCAACACATGCTTTTTAACAAAATTCATCTCTATTGGCTCATCTAACTTTGCAACCTTTGTTATTGCCTCATCAACAATTTCCATGCAATTTGGGAAATTATCCCTCAAAATTCCACTGACCCTTATAGTCACATCAATTCTTGGCCTTCCTAACTCTTCCAATGGAATTACTTCAACTCCAACAACCTTACCATGTTTCCACTTTGGTCTAACTCCCAATAGATGAAGAATTTGTGCCATCCCTTCCCCATCAGCCCACATAATATCTGATGCCATCCAGTAAATAGCAATATTTTCAGGATATTTACCATTTTCTTTGAGATATTTTTCAATCAACCTCTCAGATAACAAAACCCCAACCCTATATGCTGCCTTTGTTGGAACCTTGTATGGGTCGAGAGAATAGAAGTTCCTTCCAGTTGGAAGGATATCATCCCCACCCCTCGTTATTAATCCAGAAGATCCTGGTTCTATGTATTTTACATCAATGGCTTTTAAAAGACTCTCTATTTCCTTGGATTGTTCTATTCTTTCATTCAAATCAAGTATTTTTTCTTTTAATTCTTTATCCTCAATGTCCTCTCCATTCAACACCTTCCTTATCTCATCCTGCAACTTCCTTCTATATTCAAACTCTAAAATGGCATTTATAAACTCAACTCTCCTCTCTCCTCTTGGCAATTCACCAAATATATGCATGCCATCATTCATCTTTGAATTCCTTATCATCTCCAAAGTATTTCTCAACTCATCAAATATCTCTCTAAAGTTTGAGTGAATATTACCTTCTTTTTCAATGCGTTCTATCTTCTCTTTAATTTTTAATAAGTTAGTTTTTTTAACCTCTTCTACTATTAAATGCTCTAATTGATGCCTTCTTGAAGCATCCATCTCTTTTAGATATTCATTTACATAATTATCTAAGGTCTCAGGTTCCTCATTCATCGCATCGGTCATTACTGTTTGCATGTGGTCAATTAATACTGCATAACTCCTCCTTTTTGCAATAGTTCCCTCTGGTGGATTGTCTGAGTTGTAGATGTATAGATGGGGAATGTCATTCACACAGATATCTGGATAGCATTCATTTGATAAACCAACATTCTTTCCAGGCAAGAATTCCAAACTACCATGTGTTCCAACATGAATCATGACATCAGCAATCTCACTAAAATACTTGTATGTGGCAATGTATTGGTGTGTTGGTGGACATTCAGGGTCATGGAGAATTTTGCATACGTTTCCATCACATCTTGCCCCAGCACAACCCCTCTTTGGTTGAACGCAAACATAAGCATTTCCAAATTTCAAACCAGTTATGACAATCTTGTTTTTTCCACTATTGTCCTTATAAACCATAGATGCTGGAATATCTTTTCCATTCAAGTCCCCCCACGTATCCAAGACCTTCTTTTTAACTTTTTCTGGAAGTGTTTTGAAGTATTCCATATACTCTTCTTCATCCATTAAATAGAGATAACCTCCCTTTGCAATAATCTCATTTACAGTTGTCCATCTAAATTCAGAGATTGCCTTCTTATCTAATATCAGTTTTGCCAATTCCTTTCCATCTTTTGGGATGTTTTCAATGTAATAACCTTCTTCCTTCATCCTTCTCATTATCCTTATCAAACTCTCAAATGAATCCAAATGTGCAGCACTTCCAACCGTTGCCTCAACAGATGCACATGCGGCATTATGCAAAATAAACACAACCTTCCTATCCTTTTTTGGTTTATTTTTTAGTTCAATCCATCTTTTTACTCTTTTAACTACCTTATCAATCCTATCATGAATTGGTAGTTTCTTTTCCAAATTACCGTCCTTATGCACAGTTCCAATTATAATTGGCTCTATAACTCCCTCAAATTCAGGCAAAGCAACTGTCCATCCTATATCAGTTGATAACCCCTGCATATCATTTTTCCATTCTTCATAGGTTTTGTAGTAACTCACTATTGGGTGAAAAACTGGGATGTTGAGTTTTTTTAATATATCCACTCCCTGCAATTTCTTCAAACTGCCTTTTTCAATAACTGTTCCTAATGGGAAGGATAGTAGATTTATCAATACATCTATTATTGGTTTTTCATTTTTAAAGAAGTATTTTAAGACACATTCCCCACTACCAACAGCATTTAGATCTTCATTTTTTGCACCATAGGAAAAAACAGGAATTACATTAAAATATTCTTCCAATTTATTTATTAAAGCATCTACAACTTCCATGTCTTCATTTACAAGATAATGCCTTGAAAACAAAACCCCTACAGTGTTCTTTTTGTTGAAGTTTGCATTATTTAAGAATTCATCTAAACTCTCAAAGATTTTTCCTTTATAATATATACCTTGGAATGGAAACTCCTTTGGTGGGGATGTTGGGATATTTATATTTAAAGTTTCTTTTATAAGATACAGGAGGAGATTTTTGAAATTCTCGATCCCTCCATAAACAGTGTATAGATATGCATCATGGGAGAGTTTTGAGTTCCAATATACAGGGTCTTGGCTCGTTATTATTAAATTTTTGAATTCATTGGTATCAATTCCATCATAAAAATCATCTGTAGAAGTTCTGTATATAAAAACAACATCTGACGCTTTTGCATCATTCAAAAAATCATCCAACTTATCAGGCATTTCCCTTGTTGAATATAGTTTTAAATCAATATTTAAGTTAGATTCTTTCTTCAATTCCTCCCATGCCCTCATTAATATGGAGCAGTAGGATGCCCACATCAAGGCAGTTATGGTTTTCATATAATCACCATAAAATTTTAATACATTTATTATCTTAGTCATACTATATCATGATTATTATTACTATTTATATTTTGCGATATTTATCATGATTAATAATTACAAATTAAGTTTTTAATACCAATTAGTAAAAAAGGTTATGAAGTTCACAAAAATCTTTATTTAGTATTTATAATATCATAATAACGGTAGTTCCCATCAAATAGATAAATATATAACTATATGATTATAGATTACTACAAAAAAATAGTTGGAGGTAATAACATCGTAGATAAATCTAAAATTCCGAGAATTAAGCGTTTAATAAATCTTATGCGAGCTAAGTTTTACCTAATAGTCGTCAAATACAAATCGCCATACAC
>NZ_AGJL01000049.1 GCF_000243455.1 Methanotorris formicicus Mc-S-70
CTTAGATAACTCCTCCGAACAGTTAAATCCTAAACTATTTATAGAATTAGTGAGTATACTATTAAGTGCTGTTAGCATGGAGGTTTCACCGTTTTTTAACGAGTTATTCAAGCACTACATATTTCTATTTTTTGGTTTTAATTTTAATAGTGTTAAATCACACTATCAGTTTTTTAAATTTTTGCATTTAGAGGGGTATTATGGCAAAAAAGCAGATTGTGGGTATTTTGTCTGATGAGAGAGTAGCGGTTTTTGATAAAAATGGAATTTCAAGATTATGTGCAAGATATTATGGTGAGAAAAATGACAATTTTTTATCATTATCATTAGTGGAGGCATTATACTTAACTTCTCTTGGATGGCTTGTTGTTAAAGATTCTAATGGTAAGTTATTATCTTTTGAGAAACTTTATGAGTATGCGAGAAATATAGAGGAGAGTTTATGCATAAAATATCTTGTCTATAGGGATTTGAGAAATAGGGGCTATACTGTAAAAACTGGCCTGAAATACGGCACAGATTTTAGATTATATGAGAGAGGAGCAGATATTGATAAGGAGCACTCAATCTACCTTGTCAAGGTTTTTTCTGAAGAAAAGCCCTGCAACATTTCAGAACTCACTGGATTTGTTAGAGTTGCGCACTCTGTTAGGAAAAAACTGCTCATTGCCATTGTTGATGCTGACGGAGATGTGGTTTATTATGATATGGGTTTTGTTAGACCTTAACTGAAAAATAAAGAGGGAAAATATGATATTATTACCTGAAAATGAGAGAAAGTTGATTGTTGATGTTTTAACAAAATATGGAGTTAGCAAAGAGGATGCTGAGATTACAGCGGATGTTTTTGTTGACGCTGATTTGAAGGGATTCACATCCCATGGAATTGGTAGGTTTCCTCAGTATATTATAGGACTTGAATGTGGAAATATAAACACAAATCCGAACATAAGAATAGTCAAAGAAACTCCTGCAACTGCCACAATAGATGGGGATTTTGGGCTTGGGCAAGTTGTTGGAAAAAAAGCAATGGAGTTAGCAATTGAAAAGGCGAGAAATGTTGGTCTTGGAAGTGTGGCGACAAGAAATTCAAATCACTTTGGCATTGCTGGATACTATTCAGAGATTGCTATGAAAAAGGGGATGATTGGTATAACAATAACCAATACAGAACCTGCAATGGCACCATTTGGGGGAAAGAATAAGATTTTGGGAACCAATCCAATAGCGATTGCATTTAAAGGAAAAAAATATACATTCTCTCTTGATATGGCAACTGCATCAATAGCAAGGGGTAAAATCGTAGAAATGGCAAGGTTAGGCAAGGATATTCCAGATGGATGTGCAGTTGATAAGGATGGAAACTTAACAACAAATCCACATAAGGCATTAGAAGGGAGTATCCTACCTTTTGGAGGTCCAAAGGGTTATGGTTTAGCATTGGCAGTTGAGGTTCTTGCATCAATTGGTGGAGCGGAGATGGGAACAAAGATAAAAGGAACCGCAAATCCAAAAGATAAGTGTACAAAAGGGGATTTGTTCATAGCAATAAATCCAGATGCATTTTGGGATAAAGATGAGTTTATGGAGAAGATTGATGAACTGATAGATGAGATAAAGAACTCTGAACCTGCAAAAGGATTTAATAAAGTTTTAATTCCTGGAGACATTGAGAGAATGAATATGGAAAAGAGAAAAGATGGTTTTGAGATAGATGAAATTCTATATAAAAGGTTAAAAGAAATTTGTGAGAAAAATGGACTGAATATTAATGATTATGTTAAAGTTGAATAATTTTAATAGGTGGCTTGGGGGTTATCTCGGAGCGAAGCGACGAGAACTTAAAAACCGTTAGGTTTTTATGTCCACGACAGGGGCAGAGGTTTCCATTAGGAAACTGATGACGCCGTTTGAAACTGTTTAATTATTCATAGGCATTCATGAACTTATGTGAGTAAATATCCAAAGAAATCTTTAAATACATGGCATTACAAAACGTAGAATAAAAACAAACAAACGATTGCTATGTCGAATAAAACAAAATCAAAAAATAACCAAGAATTAACTTACCAAGTCGTTCTATCTTACAAAGTTAGTCATAACTATCCACTTAAAACTTTTTTAACCGAATGTAAAGACAAGTTAAACATAAGCATCGACATAATTTGGAATAATATCGAATGGAGCAAAAAAGGTTATCCAAAACTACCAAAATCAAACGAATTCAAAAGAAACTTAAGAAACAAACTCTTGGAAAATTGGGAATATGCATCTCACTACATCGATGGAATTATAAAGACCGCCTATTCCATCCTACAAAGTTGGGCATCGAACTACAAAAGGGACTATAGAACTAAAACAAAACCGATAGTAGAGAGATTATTCGTTAGAGTTAAGACAACTCTAATAAAATACGATAAAGAGAAAGGAGAAATACGGATAACGATAAAACCAAGAAAGGACTACCTAACCTTAAACATAAAAGATGAATGGTTTTTCGATAAGGTTAGGGGCTTGTCCATTGGAGAAATTATTTTAAAAGAAAATGAAGCATTTTTAACCTTCAAAGATAATCTAAACCATTCAGACAAAGAGATAATCGTCGGAGTAGATAGCAATCTAAAGTCCCTCGATTTGTTCCATCCGATAGAAGGGTGGATAAGAGTTGATTTAACCGAACTGCATCGAATTAAGGAGGTCTATGATAAAAAAATCGACTTTCTTAAAAAATTGCTTAAAAAATGTCCTTTAAGGGCTTTAAGAAAGATGAAAAGATTGTTCGAAAGGAGGAAAAATCGAGTTAATGACTTCTTACACAAACTTACAACGCAACTATTTAGATTATTCCCAAATGCGATTTTTGTTTTTGAGGATTTAAATAAGAGAAAGATGTATAAAAACAAATACCACAATAGAAGAATAGACAGAGCGAATTGGAAGGGATTAATTGAAAAAATAAGTTATAAAACGATTGTTATCTTAGTTAATCCTGCCTACACTTCGACAACCTGTCCTGTATGCGGGAGTAAAATGGAGTCCCAAGAAGGACAGGTTGTTTATTGTTCTGAATGTTTAAACTCTTTTAATCGCCAATTGGCTGGCTCTTTTAATATTTTTAAAAGAGGTTTAGGGAGAATTAAAAAGTTAATGGGTGGCTTGGGGGTTATCTCGGAGCGAAGCGACGAGAACTTAAAAACCGTTAGGTTTTTATGTCCACGACAGGGGCAGAGGTTTCTTTAAAGAAACTGATGACGCCCAACCCCGACGTGATTTATAGGGTAGATTATAACGGAAGATATTTAATGAGAGTTAGTTAATACTCACTATTACTCATAAATAATCACGTCGGGGGAACCTCAAGTATAGTTGATTAAATTATGATGGTTAAAAATTTCTTCTTTAATGAGTTTTCTATTTGAGTTATATAATATAAACCACATCCATAAAACAAAGGGTTAAAATTTGGAAATTATAGAACCATCTTGTGGAATTATATAATGCAGAGAAAAACGGCATTTTTATCAATTAATTAAACAATCCTAATTTAGGGATAGTATGATTACTGTCATCTTAGTTAATCCAAAATACAGTGGAAATGTTGGAGCAATTGCAAGGAATATGAAAAATTTTGGAGTTAAGGAATTGAGAATTGTTGGAAATAGTGATATTTTGGATGAAGAGGCATATATAAGGGCAGTCCATGCAAAGGATATCTTAGATAATGCAAAGCTTTACAACAGTTTAGAAGAGGCAATTGGGGATATAGATTTTGTTGTTGCAACATCTGGGGCAATTGGTGGAGATAGGAATTTGAAGAGAGTCCCAATCACCCCAAGAGAACTTGCAAAGAAGAGTTTAGAAATTGAAGGGAAGATAGGAATTGTTTTTGGTAGAGAAGATGATGGTTTAACCAATGAGGAATTGGAGTTATGTGATTTACTTGTTTCTATTCCAACATCTGAGGAATATCCAATAATGAACGTATCCCATGCAGTTTCTGTAATTCTCTATGAACTTTATGTTACAAGGATCGAACATGAAAGAGAAATTCCATATAATGTTAAAATGAGAGTAGCATCAAAATTGGAGAAAGAGATATTAATAAAATTGTTTAATGAATTTGTTGATAACTCAGATATTCCAGATTACAGGAAGGATTTATGCAAAGTCATCTTTAAAAGGATTATAAGTAGAGCATTTATAAGTGGAAAAGAAGCAAATACGTTAATGTGTGTTTTTAGAGAGAGAAAAAAAGATTAAATGGTGAGATTATGAGGATTAGAGGAAAAGCACACATCTTTGGAGATGACGTTGATACCGATGCAATCATTCCAGGACCTTATCTAAGAACTACGGATGTTTATGAACTCGCATCCCACTGCATGGCAGGGATTGATGAAGATTTCCCAAAAAGAGTTAAAGAAGGAGATGTCATTGTTGCTGGAGAGAATTTCGGTTGTGGTTCAAGTAGGGAACAGGCACCAATAGCAATAAAATACTGTGGGATAAGGGCAGTTATTGCTGAGAGTTTTGCAAGAATCTTCTATAGGAATGCAATAAACATTGGACTAATTCCAATAGTTTGTAAAGATATTACCAAATATGTTAAAGAAGGAGATGCTATTGAAGTTGACTTGGAGAATGAGAAGATTATAATAAACGATAAACTAACTCTAAACTGTGAAACACCAAAAGGTATAGAAAGAGAAATCTTAGAATCTGGAGGATTAACCAACTATATCAAAAAACAACAAAATTTAAAAAAGATTGCATCAAATTAAACTTCTATGCTTATTAGTTAATAATGAGGTGATTCAATGTCAAGATTGGCGATTATTGATTATGATAGATGCCAACCAAAAAAATGTGCAATGGAATGTATCAAATACTGTCCTGGCGTGAGGATGGGGGAAGAAACCATTGTAATGGATGAGAGTTTAGGAAAGCCAGTAATATCAGAAGAACTTTGTAGTGGTTGTGGAATCTGCACTAAGAGATGTCCATTTAACGCAATATCCATCATCGGTTTGCCAGAGGAATTGAGTGAGGATAAGATAGTGCATTCTTATGGAAAAAATAGGTTTAGACTCTATGGTTTAGTTGTTCCAAGAGAAGGGGTTGTTGGTATCTTAGGGCCTAACGGTGTTGGTAAATCCACAATTTTGAGGATATTGAGTGGAGAGTTGATACCAAATTTGGGTAAATTGGATGAAGAACCATCTTATGACAAAGTTATAAAGCACTTCTCAGGAACTGAATTGCAGAACTACTTTGAAAAATTAAAAAATAAGGAGATTAAGGTTATTCACAAAGTCCAGTATGTGGATGTTTTACCAAAGGTTGTTAAAGGGAAGGTTATTGATATATTGAAGAGGATTGATGAAAAGGGGAAATTGGATGAGATTATAGAAAAACTTGATTTAAAGAATATTTTGGAGAGGGAATTGAGCCAGTTGAGTGGTGGGGAATTGCAGAGGGTTGCTATTGCCGCTGCATGTTTGAGGAATGGGGATATTTATTACTTTGACGAACCAACATCATGGCTTGATGTTAAGCAGAGATTCAATGCTGCAAGAACAATAAGGGAATTGGATGGGCGTGTTGTTGTTGTAGAGCATGATTTGATTGTTTTGGATTATTTATCTGATTATATACACATTGTCTATGGGGTTCCTTCTGCCTATGGTATTGTTTCCCACCCAAGAGGTGTTAGGGTTGGAATTAATGCATATTTAGATGGGCATTTGAAGGAGGAGAATATAAAGTTTAGAAAAGAGGCGATAAAGTTTGAGAAAAGACCCCCATTGGATGCATCAAATAGACCTTTGTTGTTGAGATATTCAAAAATGTCAAAGGCATTGGATAACTTTAAATTGGAGATTGATGGTGGAGAAATTTATAAAGGGGAAGTTATTGGTATTTTAGGGCCTAATGGTATAGGAAAGACAACATTTGTTAAGTTATTGGCAAAGATCATCGAGCCAGATGAAGGAAATGTTGAGGGAGATATTAAGATATCCTATAAGCCACAATACATAACCCCTGATTATGATGGGACAGTTGAGGAACTTTTATCATCAATAACAAATATAAACTCATCTTACTATAAATCAGAGATAATTAAACCATTGCAATTGGAAAGATTATTGGATATGAATGTTAAAGATTTATCTGGTGGAGAATTACAGAGGGTTGCTATTGCTGCATGTTTAAGTAAGAATGCCGATGTTTATTTAATTGACGAGCCATCTGCATTCTTGGATGTTGAGCAAAGGTTGAGTGTATCTAAGGTGATAAGAAGAATGGCGGATGAAAAAGAGGCAGCAATGTTTGTTGTTGACCATGACATATTATTCCAAGATTACATATCAGATAGATTCATAGTATTTAGCGGAGAACCGGGGAGATTTGGGAAAGGTTCACCACCAATGAATAAGAGAGAAGGAGCAAATATCTTCCTAAAAGAGATGGGAGTGACATTCAGAAGAGACCAAGATACGGGAAGACCAAGGGCAAACAAAGAAGGTAGTCAGAGAGATTTATATCAAAGAGAAATTGGGGAGTACTATTATGTCGATGAATAAATTGCAAGTTTACGATAAATTTTTATGCTTATTTACCTAATAGTTTTTGTATATTTGTTTATTATCATTAAATCACAAGTACAAAATCTTAAAATGGTGATTACATGATTGTTGAGAGAGTTCAAGGGTATTTAGAGAAAATAGAAAAAATGAAGGATATTAATGCATTTATTGATGTCAATAAAGATAGAGTCCTAAAAGAGGCGGAAGAATTGGAAAAAAATGAAAAATTAAAAGATAAGCCGTTATATGGTAAAATCATTGCAATTAAAGCAAATATTAACGTTAAAGGATATACCATATCATGTGCATCAAAAACCCTCGAGAATTATATAGCCCCTTATGATGCAACAGTCATTAAAAAGTTAAAGGCAAACGGAGCCTTAATAATTGGAATGACAAACTTGGATGAATTTGCATGTGGAAGTAGTGGAGAGACATCCTATTTTGGTGCAACAAAAAACCCAAAGGCAGAAGATAGAATCCCAGGAGGAAGTAGTTCTGGAAGTGCTGCTGCAGTATCTGCAGATCTTTGTGATATGGCACTTGGAAGCGATACTGGGGGAAGTATTAGAAACCCTGCCTCACATTGTGGAGTTGTTGGATTTAAACCAAGTTATGGAGTTGTTAGTAGGCAGGGACTTTGTGATTTAGCAATGAGTTTTGACCAAATAGGGCCCATAACAAAGAACGCTGAAGATGCCTTATTATTAACAAACATCATAAAAGGAAAAGACCCAAGTGATTCAACAACAGTAGAAACCCCAAAATTTGAGAAAGAAAGTGTAGAGAACTACAAGGTTGGTGTTGTTAAGGAATTTATGGATGTTGCCGATGATAAGATTAGGGATAAGATAGAGAAAGGCATTGAGGTGTTTAAGGATTTGGGTTGCGAAATAGTTGAGTTAAGTTACAAGTATGTTGATTTAGCATTGCCAACCTACTATTTGATTAATTATGTGGAGTTCTTCTCTGCAACAAGGAAGTATGATGGGAGAAGATATGGTTATAGAATAGAGGAAGTTTGCGGAGAGGAGGTTTTGAGGAGAATATTGATTGGAAAACACATCAGTGAGAAGGAATACAGCGGTAAATACTACAAAAGGGCTTTGCAAGCAAGAAATGTTATGAGAAAAGAGATGATGAAAATCCTCAAAGATGTTGATGTTATTGTTGGGCCAACAGTTCCAAAGTTACCACACAAGTTAGGGGAAAAATTGAGCCCAATGGAAATGTATGCCTACGATGTTTTGACAGTTCCAACAAACATCTGTGGAATCTGTGCTGGAGTTGTGCCATGCGGAGATGTGAATGGAGTTCCAGTTGGATTGCAAATTCAGGCAAAGTCATTTGAAGACCAGAAAGTTTTAAGTGCAATGATTGAGTTTGAGAAGGCATTATAGGTTAATTTTAATTTTAGTCATTAGTATTGAGGTTACCCTATTGGAATTACAATAGGAATTCCCCTAACGTTTTCAATATAGGCATCAACTCCATAAACCGCCTTAATATTCTCTGGATTTATAACTTCTTTCCCTCCTTCAGCGTAAATAACTCCATTTCTTAGCATTATAAATTTATCAGAGTATCTTAAAGATAAATTTAAATCATGCATAACAACAATTGAGGCTATGTTTTGAGATTTTGATATGTTCCTAATAATTCTCATAACCTCCAACTGATTCTTTAAATCCAAGTTGTTTGTTGGCTCATCTAAAAGTAGTATTTGTGGTTCTTGCACTAAAGCCCTTGCTATAATCACTTTCTGCAACTCCCCACCACTCAACTCATTCGTATATCTTAAGGCATAACCCCCTAAATTTAAGAGTTTTAAAACTTTATGGGTTATTTCTATATCTCTATCAGATACTTCCCATTTTATATGTGGCTTTCTTCCTAACAAAACGGCATCAAATACAGTCATATAATTACCTTCTGCTTTCTGTGGGACGTAACCAACCTTTTTTGCTAATTCATATCCATCTAAATTATTTATATCAAAATTGTCAATCAATATCGTTCCTCTCTTTGGTTTTAAAATTTTATTTATGCATTTTAAGAGTGTTGATTTTCCAGCACCATTAACTCCTAAAATAGAGACAACTTCTCCTCTTTTAACTTCAAACTTTATATTATTTAATATCTGCCTACTTTTATATGCAAATTCAACTCCATCTACAGAGAGAATCATTAAATCACCAATTTTATTTTTTATACATCTTTAGCAGTAAATAGAGGAACATCGGAGCCCCTAAGAAAGAAGTTAATATCCCAACTGGCAACACTATCGGAGCAATTATTGTCCTCGCAAATGTATCTGCAATCAGTAACAACACAGACCCAAATAATGCAGAGATTGGAATTAAAAACCTATAATCTCCTCCAATGCAAATCCTAACTATATGTGGGCAGATTAAACCAACAAATCCAATTATTCCCAAAAATGCAACATTTACACTTGTTAATAGTGAGGCAATAAGCATGCCAATCAATCTTGTCCTTTCTGTATTAACTCCCAAGGATTTTGCCGCCTCTTCCCCTGCCTCCAATGCATTGTAATCCCATCTCTTATAAATGAAGTAAATTAACGCAGGAATCATAATTGCAGTCATGATATAGATTTCTGTCCATAAAGGTCTTCCTAAATCACCAAAAGTCCAATAAACCATTGCCGCTAACTGCAAGTCATCTGCAAAGTATTGTATAAGCATGGTTCCAGCTGTAAATAATGAACTCATTGCTACTCCTGCCAAAATCATTGCCTCGGGTGTTAAGCCCCTCAACTTTGCAAGTAGTAAAATTACAACAACTCCAATTAAAGCCCCTAAGAATGCAAAAACTGTTATCATGTATGGGTTGTTTATAAATATCCTTCCAGTACTCTCTGCTCCTCCAAAACCGAGTAATATTATTGCAAGTGCAGCACCAAACATCGCTCCATGAGAAATTCCCATTGTAAATGGACTTGCTAATGGATTTCTTAAAATGCACTGCATAACTGCCCCAGAAACAGCCAAAGACATTCCAGCAATTATTGCGGCGAATATCCTTGGTAATCTTATATTCCAAATAACCAAATTTATATTTCCTGTTTCATAACCCATTAAGACATTGACAACTTGATTAACTGTTAATTTGTAATCTCCGACACATAATGCATAGATTGCACTTAAAAACAGCACTATTAACAAGATGAACCCAAAAGTTATTTTCTTCTTTGTATATGCCTTATACTTTTGTGGAATGTCCATAGTATCACATTTTAAATTCAACTTTTTTAACATTTTATCACCTTTATGCTAAATATTAACTAACAATACAATAATATTATTAAATATAAAGTTTTTGGTAAAAATTATTAAGAAATATTATAAAAAATAAAAAAGATAAAACTTAAATTTAAAAACGCTCAACTATCATTTTTCTAAGTTTTTTATAGCTGTGTTTATGTTCATGTTTTTCTTTTAAATGCTTCTCAACCCAATCTGGAAGTTTTATTTCTTCATTAGGCATATCAAACTTAGGGATATATGGTTTGATATCAATTACTGGCGTTCCATCCATTGCATCAATTTTGCTTATTGTTATTTCATTACCATCAATCTTCAAAATCTTTACAACATACAAACCAATAGGATTTGGTCTTGCTGGAAATCGAGTGGCAAATACTCCTAAAACCGGAATATCATCATGATGTGGTTTAATCTTTATTACCCTCCTATCCTCTTCCAAAACCTTATTAAGATAATATATAACAACAATATGACTGTATTTTTCAAGATGCTCCAAACCCTCTTTCAATTTCTCATCTAATATTATTTTTGATGTGTTATTATCAATATTTTTAATGATTCCAATAGAATATACGGTAGTTCCCATCAAATAGATAAATATATAACTATATGATTATAGATTACTACAAAAAAATAGTTGGAGGTAATAACATCGTAGATAAATCTAAAATTCCGAGAATTAAGCGTTTAATAAATCTTATGCGAGCTAAGTTTTACCTAATAGTCGTCAAATACAAATCGCCATACACACGCAGAGAGAAAATATCTCTCTTAGACTTAATAATCTTTTCGGTTCTTTGTATGATATACTTTTCGGGAGTTTATAAGAGGGGTTATGAAATACTAATCGAATATTTAGGACTATTTACAAAAATTAATGTTGATATCCATAAATCCTGCAAATCAGCATGATTTGGACATTCTAAAAGAAAATTTTAGAGGGTTTGTTCGGGAATTTATGAACTGCAGTATAATCGGAGACAAAGGATATATAGATAAGGGCTTCGAAAACTTATTAAGGCAGGGGAAAGTTTATTTCGAAGCGATAAAAAGAAATTAGGCAAACTCTTCGAGTTTGCTACTCGCTTGCTACCGCAAGCGAAAACATGATTAAATCGTTTATAGAGAGAACAAAGTATAAAATATTGAATAAGTTGAGAAAAAGCATTGAGACCAACTTCTCAAAGTTAGTTGCGATGTTTTCTAAGCATATTCACGCTGTAAGCAAGAAAGGGCTGAGTGTTAAGCTCTTACTCTTCACAATCGCTTATAATCTTAAAGTGTTAGATGAAGTTAATTCAATTAAATAAATATTTAAATTTGTGATGGGAATTACGGTTATATAGTAATATTAATATTGATCCAATTACAAACGCTATGTCAAATTTAAAAAGGGTTTTAAGTTGTTTGTTATTAATATTTGCTATTAGAAACCCTGCCAATAAAGCGGTTGGATATAAAATCCAGGTTATTTGTCCAATTAAAAACTGCAATAAATCATCGTGAATCATTAAAGATATTATTATTGACAAAATTCCTAAAACCATACATAAAAATATTGCCAGAAATACTCCAACAAATAATTTTTTTAACATATTTTCACCAAAAATACATAAAGAATAGATAATATTAAGGATGTGGTTGTCCAATTCCTCCTATGTCTTTGATTACATAAGGTCCAATCCTTTCATATCCAACTCCCAATTGTGAAGATGCCCACTGATAGCATCTATAAAAAGATAAATTTTTAACATCTTCCTCTATCATGCCAAACAATATTTTTCTCAATTAAGTTATCAATAACCTTTATTATCTTTTTTAGATGCTCTTCATCCCTAACTCCATTAGCTATGAATATTCCACCTGTGAAGTTCATAGCCTTTAAAGGTATCTCAATAACTGCCCCATCCACTTCAATTATTCCAAACTCCATATTAGGTAGTTTTTCAACAATCTTCATTTTTGACTTGTTTAACATACCTCCAATAAAGTTTCCCATAACAGTGCCTTTTTTAAAATTCTTAGACATTATTATAACATTACTTCCTTTTTTAATACTCTCCATTTCATTTATAAATTCCTCTTTATCTTTAATCCACTCATAAATCCAATTGGGGACTTCTTGATTCTTTGATTCCATGTAATCAATAATTATTTTTAAGGCACTTACTACATATTTAATATCCTCCTTTATTTCTTCAATACACCCCACCACTCTAAAAAATTCATCAACTACATCATTTGGAAGTTTTTCATTTTTAAGCATTAAACTAGTCACTTTAATGAAAAAATTGGCAAATAAACTTGATTCATATTCAGTTTTTCCTTCTAATTCAGGGAGTAATTTCTCAATTTCCATAACTTTTTCTAAATTTCCATTGGAAAATGCTACAAGAGATGCCCAGTCTAAATAATAAACTGCATCATCATAATTTCCTTTTTCTTTTTCTTCCAATGCCTTTTTAATATAAGTGTCTTCATTTTCATTAAGGTTCATTTTATCACCAAAATTAACAATATTTGAAAAAATAGTTAAAAAAATTAAAAATTTTATAATTTTAATTATAGTAACCCACATATAGCTCCTCAGTTGGAATACAATAGCAAGTAACGTATCCAGAACCTCCTTTTAAGTTTCTATCATGCCCATCTCTTAATCTCTTTGAAATATAATTAGTGCTCATCGTTCCTTTTGCTTCTAAGTTATACCAATTGTCCCATGGATTCCATATACTACCCTTTGTTATTGAGAAATCAGCTCCTCCCCAAAATTGTTCCCAATTTGGAATAACTTTATAATGGTAATAATCTTCAAATACTACAACTGCAACTGATTCACCTATTGCACCAGTAAGTGCAGTATCGGTAACTTTTTTATTATTTTTAATAGGCATTAATACTAAATAGTAAAAAGACGGGCATTTTGGCAATGAATAATATAAATCTCGATATGTTATATAATATGTTGTTTTATATTCAAAACCTCGGGGATTGTATGTATTCTCCCCATATTTAACAGTTACAGGTATTTCTACATCCATGTATTTATTTATCTCATTAAGTAAATAATACTCACCACTCATAACAAGACCTGAAAGTATAACTAGTGCAGTTTCACCTACATAAGTTTCTCCTAAATATACCACCACAAGCCCAGCAAATGCAGGAACACAGGCTGTTTTTTGTTTTTCTTTGTTATTATTTCCAATTTTATTTTGATAAATCTGTTTTAACTGTTCTAATTTGTATTTCGGTATTTTATTTTTAATTAATAATTTAATGTCTGATTTAGAGTATTTATTTATTTTATCTTTTTTATCAACAACTATTACCTTTAATGGAACACCATCTACTTCAACATTGTATGATTTTATTCCCTAAATCTGAAGAATGTAATGATGAATTTACAAATGGTTTTAGACTTGTTCTATCATGGAACATAATATTTTCATTTTTATTATTTAACGTTCCAAATGTAGGATTTCCTACATTAACAGCAACTTTTGACAAATCCACTGGTTCAGCAACCAAAGCTCCTACCATAGATAGCATAGCAACTAAGGCAAAAATTTTAAATAGTTCTTTACCCCATAGTTTCATATTGCCACCTTTTTATGGTCGGTTGGTAGCTTCTTAATATTGGCTCCGCCCTATAAAGGGCATCATCGCCAACTATTTTTTTAACATTTCAAAATCTCTTTAGATATATTAAAATTTCTTTACTTTTGTAAAGTTGTATCTATCAATTATTTGATAATTTTATCTTAATCTTTTTACAGTATCTCCGAACATCATACTAACTAATAGAAAACTTAATATTTGGTAATATCGAATAGTTAATATCAAAAATATGGAGGTGAAATCATGAAGGGGATAAAACACACAATAATAAAATCCTTTAACGAATTTAACAGTTTTGTTGGTAAGGCTTTACAAATTACGCCGAGGATTTATCGGGGTTGAAGGTTATTCTAAAGGATTCATCAAAAGCTATAGAAAGCAACACA
>NZ_AGJL01000050.1 GCF_000243455.1 Methanotorris formicicus Mc-S-70
GATAGTAAGAATCCACTGAAGGAGTACCCTAACGTGCTAATCGTTTCTAAGTATGTGTTGCTTTCTATAGCTTTGATGAATCCTTTAGAATAACCTTCAACCCGATAAATCCTCGGCGTAATTTGTAAAGCCTTACCAACAAAACTGTTAAATTCGTTAAAGGATTTTATTATTGTGTGTTTTATCCCCTTCATGATTTCACCTCCATATTTTTTTGATATTAACTATTCGATATTACCAAATATTAAGTTTTCTATTAGTTAGTATGATGTTCGGAGATACTGAAACTTATTTTCACAAAAAATTATTGAAACCATTCCGGAGTCTTTATTAACTTATAACCTCCTAACGGTCCGGACTTTCCTTCAATTTCAAATCCCAAGTTTTTCAAATCCCTTATTCTATTATGCACAGCGACCCTACTACTTCTTCCAATAAACTTTTTCAAATACTCTCCTGAAACATATTCGGAATTTTTTGTAAATATGCCCTTCTTTTCAAGTATCTTCTGGGCTTGATTCTTCCCAATCTCTTCACTTAGGCGTTTATACAACTCTCCAACCCCAATTAAAATATTGAGTATAATAAAATGCCCAATATCAAGTTTTACATCGCTTTCATATGCCTTTTTTAAAAATTCCCAAAAATCAAAGTCCTTTCTATTCGCCATAAGTTTAATCTCTCTCTCAACGTTTAATTTATTCTCACTCATTTACATACCCCTCTTTTTTGCCACCTTTCTTGCAAGTGCAACTTCTCCAATCCTAATTAAACCTGCAAAGAACTTTTCCAAACCACCACATGCCCAAATTGCCTTACCAAATGTGGCATCTTTTATTCTCCTCTCATATTCTTCAGGAGTTATCTCCTCTCCAGTGGTTTGTTTTGTTACAATTGCCGCTGCTTCCATCAATTCTTCCCAAGTTATGCCTCTTAATTGCTCTTGAAGTGTCTTAAACAACTTATAAACTGGAATATCATAGAGTTTTGCAAGTGTCTTTGTAATGTCACAATTCCTAACTATACCCACAACCTTTCCTTCGTTGTTAACCACTGGAATACTAACAACCTTATACTTAACAATCTTAATTACTGCCTCTCTTGCCTCATCATTTTCATTTAATATGATAACTCTATCAATATCATGCATAAATTCTTTTATTTCTTTCTTTTTATCTTCATCGTTAAGTATTAACAAATCAATAGCATTAATCCATCCTACTAATTTATCGTGTTCATCAACAACAGGGGATGAGTATCTCTTTTTTTTATACATTAATTCAGATACCTCTTCAACTGTATAATCGGGATAAACCTTTAAAAAGTTAGTGTCCATAAGTTCTTTCACTTTCATAAAATTACCTCCCTAATCCCCATTTTTTCGATCTTTATTGCACCAACTGGACATACATCCCTACACCTACCACAGAATATGCATTTTTCTGTGCCTATCTCAACACCTTCAGGAATTTCTTTTATTGCATTAACGGGACAAACCTCAATACATGCAAGACACCTAATACATACATCATTATTTACAGATATGGTTTTGTCGAATATGATCTCTCCCAACTCATTCTCAACCTCTATTGCATCTTTTGGACATACATATTCACAAGCACCACAACCCATACAGAGGTTTAAATCAACCTCAAAATTTTTTCCTATTTCAACCTCTATTGCATTTGTTGGGCAGAATTTTGCACATATTCCACAAAATACGCATTTATCTTTATCAAATTTGTAGTCCTTCAACCTCAACTTCCTATGTGGAACGCTGAGTTCTTTGAGTTCATAGATTATATGATCATCTTCAACATAAGTTCTACCTTTAATAACCTCAATTGCATTAACTGGGCATGTTTGAGCACATATTTCACATTTCACACATTTATCCGTTATTTCAGCGGGTTTTTTTATTGTTGGTTTTTTTATTGCATCAACAGGACATTCCTCAACGCAGAGATTGCACCTTATACATTCATCTGGATTTATGAATATTGTTTTTTCCTTTATTGTTTTTATGTTTTTTAATATCCCTTCCACTTTTCCATCATCTATATCAAACTTCTCTCCCAAATTTGAAACTAAATCCTTAAATGATTTTTTTATTGTTATCATAACAATCACCTAAACTCAATGGCATCCAATGGACAAACATCCCCACAATGACCGCACAATGTGCACTTTTTCATGTCGAATTTTAAGGCATCTTTTTCCTCAGATATAGCATCAAATGGACAATTTTTAAGGCAAACTAAGCATAAACAGCATTTTTCTCTATTGTAGATAAGTTCTTTGTATTTTATTATATTTTTCTCTACTACAAGTTCTCCATCTTCAATTTTGGCAGATGCTTTAAAGATGGTAATTGCATCAACTGGGCAAACATCAACACATTTTCCGCAATATATACATTTTTTTTCATCAATTTCAACTGGGAAGGGAGTATTTGCCTCTATCGCATCAACTGGACAAATCTCAACGCATCTATTACATGCAATGCATTTCTCATCATCAACCTCAATCTTTTTCATACTACTCCTTATGTTAAATTTGGGAATGATCTCTTCCCCATTAAAGTATTTTTTTAGGATATCATTTAGCATAATAATCCCCAATTATTTTCTAAACAACTTCTTAATCTCATTTTTAGTAATCTTTTCAAGTTCTGATTTTGCAAGGACGTATCTTTTGGAGTATTCCTCTAAATCCTTCCTCATAACCTTCCTAAGTTCATCACATATTGCAGTTAGTTTATACTTCATCAATGCCTTCTCAGTATCAACCAAACTTATTGCATTAACTGGACATTCCCTTGCACAAACACCTTCCCTTGCACATTTTAATGGATTAATATAAGGTAGTTTTGTCTCATCCCCTATTTGTATGGCCCCTACATTACATACATTGTAGCAAATTCTACAACCAATACACTTACTCTCATCAACCATGTAGCAAACATCAGTCCTTTTTGGTTTTGGTTCAAGTTTCTCTAATCTCATTGCTTTTGTTGGACAAACCTCTAAACACAACCCACATTTGACACACTCAACAACTTTATGGTTTTTAATATCGATTTTTCCAACACAAACATCCACACAGTTATAACAATTTATACATAAACTCTCCACAATATATGGGATTTTATCAATCTTATTTTCCTCAATTTTAATTTCTCCTGCGAGTATTTTGAATTTAATCTTTTGTGCTTTGTCAATTTTTTCAGTTAATTCTTTTTCAGTAAATTCCCTTATTGCATCAACTGGACAAACCTCAACACACCTCTTACATGCAATGCAATCATGTAAATGAATCTTATATTTTCCCCCTTCATAATGAATTGTCTCAACTGGACAGTTCTCTTTGCATAAGTTGCATCTAACACATAATTCCTCATCAATAATCAGGTTGGTGTATTTTGGGATATCAAATGGCAGACCATCTGTCTCTTCCCTTAGACTATCTATCTCCAAAACACCTGTAGGACAAGATTCAACACAATTTCCACAACCTATGCACGAACCATCATCAATCTTCGGGATTTCTTTTTTAAATTCTTTATCATAATCCATTTCTATTGCAGAAGATGGACAAGATTCCTTACATGCAGTACAACTTATACATTTTTCTGGATATTGGACTATTGGGGGAACTTTTCTATATCTTTTTGGTGGGATAGTGCTTTCTTTTTCCGTCTTTGCATCGAAAAATTTCTTAAGCCATTTTTTCTTGGCAAATTCATACAAATACCAAATAGATGATGACATAATACCACCTTAGCAATTAGAATTTAATGGTTTTTTCTTTATTATTGGCACCCTTAACAATGATTGTCCTTTCAGTGCAAGATATACATGGGTCTATTGATGCATAGGTGGAAACTGCATCTGAAATTGTTGGGCATGTTTTTAGCATATACTTATATGCCTCTAAATTCATTACTGTTGGAGTTCTTATCATTATTCTCTTTATTATCCCATCATTTGTTATTGTAATCTTGTATAGAACTTCCCCCCTTGGTGCTTCATTCCTCCAATCCCCTTCCCCGCCTTTTACATGAACCTTTTTTCTAACCCCTCCAGAGCATTCCCCATAAAGTTCCAATGCCTTCCTAATTAACTCAACACTTGCAATAACCTCCTCATGCCTCACCATCATCCTTGCAAAGTTATCTCCCTCTTCTCTCCAAACTGGTTTAAAGTTAAGTTCTTGGTATGTTGGATGTCTCAATCTCCAATCACTCTCTGGAAGCCCAGAACCTCTCGCAACAGGGCCAACAGCCCTTGTTTTCATAATTTCTCCATAATTTAAAATACCAATGCCTTTACTCCTCAAACCAATCATTGGGCCTGTTTCAAATGCCTCTATGATATTCTTTAAATCTTCTTCAAATTTATCCAAGGTTCTGTATATCTTATCCATCATCTCCCTATCAATATCAACCCTAACACCCCCAACAACATTGAACCCCATATTTACCCTATTTCCCGTAATCATTTCCATCAAATCCATTACCATTTCCCTTGCATTTAACAGCCACATCCCTATTGTTTCATGTTCTATTGCAAAATTATATACAGCAGAAGCGATGAGATGACTATGGATTCTTTCTAATTCGCATGCTATAACCCTCAAATACCTTGCTTTATCTGGAATCTCTATTTTTGAAATATGCTCTATACACTCTGCAAATGTTTGAGTATGCACATAGGAACAAATTCCACAAACTCTCTCCGACAAATAAATCCCTTTTAAATAATGCTTTCCTTCCATTATCTTTTCTATTCCTCTATGCACATAACCCATCTCTATCTCAGCATCAACGACTCTCTCCCCTTCAACATACAACTTTATCCTTAACGGTTCTTTTAATATTGGATGTATTGGACCTATTGGAATCACTGCCATATTATCACATCATGAAAATTAATTAAATAAAACATTATAGTTAACATAAAATTCTAAAATTATTGACTCTTCTTTTTTCATTTTCTCCTTGAAACTTTTTCTAAAAGTTTCATCAGATTGATTATTAAATTACTGCTTTTCCTTTCCTCAATTTCTCCTTAATCATTTTCTCTTTCATTGCCAATGCATCAGGTCCTACTTTTAAAATTGCCTCTATGATTTCAGAAGGTCTCGGTGGACAACCAGGGATTTTTGCATCTACTGGAATGACCTTATCAACTCCACCAACAACATGCCCTTCCTTGAATATACCTCCACTTAAAGCACATGCTCCAACAGCAACGACTATCTTTGGCTCTGGAGTTTTTTCGTAAATTTCTTTTAACCTTTCCTTCCAAGGAAGAGTCACTGGGCCAGTTACCAATAAAACATCCGCTTCCCTTGGATTATTATGGACAAAAATACCATACTGCTCAATATCATACCTTGGGGCTAAGCAAGAGACGATCTCAATATCACAACCATTACATCCGCCTGTATTTACAATACAAACATGAATTGACCTTTTTCTTACAAATTCTTTTAACATTGTTATTCCTCCTTTAATAATTGGATAATTAATTTCCTCCCCATCCCATAGGGGAAACCCCTATTGGGATACCCTGATGCATTGCCTCGCTACACTCGGCAATGCCTCTTCTTAATAACTACTCCTTCAATAATTGGAGAATTAATTTCCTCCCTTCTTCCAAAGCCTCTTTGTATGGCTTTTTATGCAGAATGTGGGATTCAACCACTTTCTTTCTAATTAAATCAGCATCTTTCCTTGATATTAAACCAAAGAAATCACTAAGCCAACATAAACCTAAATCAATATCCACCTTTCTTCCTAAACATCCCATCCTTGCCTGCTCTGCATAGGCATGAAGTTCATACAATGTTGCACTATCGCACTTCCTCACAAATATCTCAACCACTTCATCAATAGGGAGATTGAGAACTTTTGAAATCGGAACTATGACCTCTTCCATAATGTATCTATTGTCCTTAATGATGTTGTATTTTTGCTCTAAACTGTCTTTTTTGTATTTTTCATCCATATACAATCACCTTACTTTAAGCATAAATCCAAAGGCGTAATGCGACCCAAAGTAGAGGAAAACCAAATAAATCAACAGTGCAATAACCACACCAACCGAAAACTCTATTCTTCCATAACCAGGTCTCATTCCTAGTGGAAATCCAAGAAATAAACTTCCAATTGGTGGGGATAAATTAAATACCAACCCCCCAATAATTGCAAGAGATAATGCCAATTTATCAATGCGTTTTTTTATGAATGGTTCTTTATATTTGCTGTAACTGTATGCTAAACCCAAACACATACCAATAATAAAACCAATGATGGTTAAGAGCATCACAACCACCCTGCGTTATATAAGGTAAATCCCAAGTAGGTAAATCCAACCAATACAAGGAACATAAACAGAATTTCCAATTTTTCCATTAAGTGGCAAACTGCTTTGTACTTTAGAAGTAAAATTCCAACAAATAATGCAACAAATACTAAACCTAAATGCATAATGTTTAGTTGGATAATACTCACGCTTATTATGTATAGGATTGTTATTAATCCCGCAATTGATAAAAGGTAAATGTATAGCATTTTTTTTCACCCTATCCTTTATACTCCAATTAACCTATAGGCAACATCAATCAAAACCAATGCTGCAATTGTAATTTGAAGCATAACTGAATGATGCGGGGCAAGTAATGGTGTCAGAGCACATATAAATGAAATTACAACTGTCATTGCAACCATTGCAATCAGTGTTGTTATTGGATTTGAAACCACAATAGGTCCTATAAATAAAGCAAGGAACAACCAAAGTAATACAAACCACGCTATTGCCTCTCCCATTAGAATTATGCTCCCCAACAACCCATAATGCTCAGTTAGATATCCGCTAACAATATCCTTCCCCTTAACTATTGTGAATGGACTGTATGGGGCTTTGGAAAGAACTAATACAAAGAACGCAAATGCTGCCAATGGTAATTTGAATAATAGGGGCCCATTTATCGCTTCGTAGGATAAGATATCTTTGATTATAACTGAATTCGTTGAGAAGTAGATAATTCCAACAACCGCAAACAATGGCACCTCTGCTGCTGCTGAGAAGACGCTCCTAACCCCACCAATTTTTCCGTAAGGGGAACCACTACTCAACCCACAACCATGCTCAATAATCTTTTGAAGGACGTAAAGACCGATTAGAATTAAGAGAGAGGACTCTAATGAAACCCCAATGAATAAGGCACTTAGCCAAACCATCAAACTCATCAATCCAACAAACACATACAGTGGATTTCCTGCAGAGATTGGGAAGGTGATTTCTTTAACATAGAACTTTAGAATATGCAGTAAATACTGAATTATTGGAGGTCCAGGTCTTCCTTGAATTCTTGCCATTATCTTCCTATGTAAACCTAACAACAAACTACCAACCAGAAATGCATATAATGATAATGATAAACATCCTATTAATGCCTCAAAGTTCATATTATCACCAAATTCTTCATTTTAACCTACCATCCTCTGAATGGAATTTGACCATCTTTTTTTCTTCTTGTTGGGGGAATTAAAAACATGCCAATTCCGTAAATAAACATTGGAGTAAATATTGAGAATACCATGTAAGTGACGATTTCGCTATTGGTAGTTAGTAATATCCCAAACCCAATGAATGATAAAATTAAACATATTAACCCACTTTTCTTTTCTGGTGTCATTTTTTCACCAAATCAAATTGTTAGCAAGATTTCAACAGTTCTGACAATAATTAATAGTGATGAGAGGTGTATCATTAGGATATATGGGGCTCCTGGGGCCCTAAACATCTCTGCCTTTGCTGCGTAGAATGGGGCTACACCAGTTTCTCCTGCCATTCCAACAGCAAATAGAACTTTTGGATAGAAAAGGTCTGCATTAGTTTTTGCCAATTCAAATAAAGATAAAATCCCTGTTTTGGCAAGTATCATTGCCGCTGAACCAAATAATGGCAATCCTGCAACCATTGCTATAATTCCATATTGGTAGGCAGCATTTAGAACCCACTCCCTTTTTACCGCAGAGACAATACCGATATTTGCAATCCCAACCAATGCTAAGAATAAAGCATAATCAAACAAATCTCCAGTGAGCATTGCTCCACTTGTTGCAATTCCGCAGAATATTGCCATCATCCTTCTGATTTTTAATTCCTTTAAACTAACTTCATGAAACGTATCCCCAAACTCATGCAATTGTGCTTCCAACTGCTTTTCTGGTTTTGATAGATAAACAACAATGGTGAAAAATACCGCTATCAAAAAGCAAATAATTGAAAAGTCGGTTAAATAAAATACAATATCCCCAAGTGGAATATACCCATGAAAGTTCCCAACAATGTTTAATAAAGCAGTTTCATTCATTTTATCTCACCAATAGAGATTTTTACCAGAAACTTTATTTTACCTCACCGATGTAGCCAATTAATCCTAATTTTGAACCAACCTTTATGACCAACCCTAATCCTGCGAGCATTAGGTATACAAGATAGTTATCTGGGTTGATAAATAATCCAATAAATCCAAAAACCCATAAAGCCCAGGCAATTCCAGATAAGCCAGAAATTCCTTCCCATAAAGTTTTAATGGTTTCATCAAACTTCCTACCCAATGCCCTCTGAGATAACGCGTAATAAAGAAGACCACTTGCTATTACTGCCCCTCCTGTAAATCCACTCAATATTGCACCATAAACAACAAGAATCAATGCCAAGAACTTTGGAGATGTTTTTAATATTTCCATCTCAACATCATGCTCTAAAACACCATGATGTAAAGGCAATAAAAATTCCTCAAACAGTTTTTTCTTTGGTTTGTTTTTGGATAGTGATTTCTTCATAACCAATATCTCTGAAACTGCCAGTAACTCTGCCATACCTACAACCAAACCAGGTAAAATTAACGCCTCTGCTAAATCAGTCCCAACACATGCAATAACCACAAGCATGGCACACTCTATTAAGTCAGTAAGCAGTAGAATATGCAGATCAGATTTTTGATAAGATAATGCAAACAAGGACAATACCCCCACAATAAATGCAACAAGTATCGAAGGATTATATAAGGTGTAAATTATATTTTCCATCATTTCACCCATCCCTATTCATAAGCATCCAACTGAATATGATAAATGAAACCAATAGTATTGTACTTTCAAGGATTGTATCGAATCCCCTTGTGTAGTAAAGTATTTCATCCAAAATTCCACCCGGTGTTGAGACAATTGTGGTTCCAAAATAAAGTGTCTTTTTACTAATCCATTCTGCTATTGGGGTTAAATAGGCAGTTATTTTTCCAAGTAGTGGTTCATATTTTGGATACTGGGAAACTATATCTGCTGGCTTTTCGAGTGGAACTCCCCCCCTATCGTAGGGGGCAAGTGGTGTTTTTAGTATTTGGGATTGCGGGGTGGGTTTTGGATAGAGTTGATTTTCATTTAATTTATGGGGCAACAATAAACCAAATATCATAATCAACGCCAAGAATACTGCAAATATTCTTGGAACAATTTGGGGCTTTGATAGATAATTCCAAATTCTGCTTAGTTTATTCATTTGCATCCTCCTCGCCAAATTCAGTGTTCATTACAATTGCCCTAACCAATACAAGGATGAGTATTGCATTAACTCCAAGAAATGTCATCAATGCAAGCGTTTCATTATATGCCAAAAATATCAATGCAACCCCTATAGATGGCACCTCAATATTCAACAACCTTTTAAATGGGTCATCAGTCATAGGACCAAATACAACCCCTATTGTCCCAACAACCAACAGGAAATATCCAAGGTATATTATTAGAGTTATCAAGTCCATCAAATCACCTTATTTTGCTAATATGGGCAATTTTCTTCCATATTTCTTTTTGCTCTTTTTAACAACCTCATACTTAATCAATCCAAGCAATAAAACCACAGAACCTATTGGCTCTAAGATTGAAGATACAATGGCAACATCCAAATAATAACACGATGCAGTAAGTCCAATTAACCCACTCTCAAGAAACGCAAACATTATAATTTTATTTATTGAATTTGTATGCACAATAACCCCAATAGCACCAAGAACACAACAAATTGCAGATACAATTGGTAATATATCCATCATTCCACCTTTTCATACACCATTGTTTTTTTATTCTATTTTTTTCATCTGCTCCAATGTATATGCTATAGCGTTACTTGACAATGTAGATGAGATTAAGTAAACAATAGATGCCAAACCACCCATGGGGCTTTTTATATACAATGCTATCAATGCCGCAATGCAGAAATTTAGACAGCAGAGATACAACAACTTCCTCGCCCTACTTTGAGTTAAGAAAACTCTAAACCCACAAATAACTGCAATAAATCCAATTATTATTGATGATAAATCCATCTTATCTCCCCGTTCTGTTCATCTTCCTCGCTATTTCTCCAAGAACTTTTGAGGCAAGAATATGGTCAAATCCTTGTATTGAGAATATCGCAATAACCATCCCCACAATAAAATATTTTGGCTCTATAATTGGGCTGAATAAATAAATCAATGCTGTTGCCATTAAAGCCCCAATGGTTCCTGCATAACCAGGGTCATGGCATAATCTATTACCAATATAAACAAGTAACGCTGCAATTAAACCCCCTTCAATGCCCATGAGGTAGTAAGATATTGATGCGAGTAAAGTTCCCGCTGATGCATCAGGAGAACAAACAATATTTCCCATGAAATAACCGCCATTTAAATTTCCACCAATATCCCTAACCTTCTCTCCAATAACCTTTGCTCCCAAGACCCCAGGTTTTTCTGGAAGTCCAAAGTAAGTGTCTATTAACACAAAATTAATCCAAGATACTATTGAAGCGATTGCAATTTTCAGGATTTCTCTTAAGAGTTCGTTATAAATTTCCATAATCTCCCTCCTATAAGAGGATACCGAAAGTGGTATCTCATTTTATCCAAATATCCCATCTGAAAATTTTGAAAACAATGCAGATATTAAACCAATCAAAACACAGGACATTAAATCAGGAGTAAATAAAACTTTGTCTACCGCTGTTAAACCCAATGCAATGATTGGGGTCGGAAATAAAACTGATGTTTCAAATGTATCTCTTATTGGCCTTTCTTTTGGAATTATGGGAACTTTCATTATAAGGGCAAAGATTATTGACGCTATCACTGAAACCACATAATACTCCATTGATATCACCATTAAATTATTCCCAACAGTGAACAATCATGCAGTCCCTATTAACAGAGTAAATTGGAGGAACTTCATCCTTTGGAAATATTTGAATTATTGTTTTTTTATTTATCTTCTTTGAAACCTTCTTCTCCAACCTCCTAATATCTGAGCAATCGAGGTCAATAACAACCTCCCTCCTGTCCGAATGTAAGCCTTTTACAGCCATGCGACCTCTTCTGAATTCTATACTTTTAATTTCAATAACATCCAATCTTTTTTTTAATTCTTCTGTAAATACTTCCCTATCAACCACCATCACAGGATAACCTTCAATATATCTAACAAATCTTTTAAATGAAGGAGAATTTCCAGAATTGTTTATGTCATTGATGAACTCAACTATGGCCTCTTCCAATTTAGTTAATGATAGGACATCAAGGAGGTACATTATGGGGTCTTCCATATCCCAGACATTACTACATTTTAATAAACCAAGGGTTATTGCTGCTGCAATCATTTCAGTTGCCTTTCTCTTTCCCTTTTCAAGCATACTCAAATGAGATTGGCTAACCCCACTCTCCTCTGCAAGTTTAGACTGGGTTATATTTAACTTTTCACGGAATATCTTCACATATTTGGGGTTTAGTAATATGGCTCTTTCTATGATGTTCAACTTTTTATACATAATCCCACATCGGAAAATGCCTTCCGCCAATAGTCATGTTTAATCATTATATATTGCACTGGAATAATATTATTCCCATGGGATATTTATAAACCTTTCCCAAAAAAATAAACCATAAAATTTATATATGAAAAAATTGCAGTTGCAGTTTCCACAAACACATAGTCAAATATTTATTTAATAATAATAACTTGGATAAAATAATGATTATCTTGCAGAATTTTTGTCATTTATTGTTATAATAAATTTTTGAAGATAAATGATTAATAACAAGAGAACTAACAACAATAAAATTAATGTGGTGATAATTATGGGTAAGGAATTGACAGTTCAGAAGTTGGATTGTCCAATATGTGGAGGAAAGAATACTTTTACAATAACAAATCATGAGATTGAAATACCCTATTTTGGAAGGGTTATTGAAACCACAATGTTATGCGATAGATGTAAGTATAGAAAGAGCGACGTTTTTCCAGTAGAGGTTAGGAAACCAAAAAGATATAAGTTGATAATTAAAGATGAGGGGGATTTAAACAGAAGGGTCATAAAATCATCAACTGGCTATGTAAGAATTCCAGAGTTGGGTGCTGAAATAACTCCTGGCCCAGTTTCAGAGGGTTATGTTTCAAATGTTGAGGGAGTTTTGAATAGGATAGATAATGTTTTGCAAACATTGATAAGATGGGCAGAAAATGAAGAGCAGAAAAAGAAAGGAGAAGAGTTAAGAGAAAGAATCAAAAAAATTAAGGAAGGAAAAGAAACTGCAACTTTGATAATTGAAGATCCGTTAGGACATAGCGCCATTATTGGGGATGGTGTTGTTGAGGAAAAACTAACTGATGAGGAGATTGAAAAATTGAAGGGTAATGTGATTATCATAGATACAAAGAGACAATAAAAGTATAAAAAATAATT
This sequence comes from Methanotorris formicicus Mc-S-70, assembly GCF_000243455.1. Lineage (NCBI taxonomy): Archaea > Methanobacteriati > Methanobacteriota > Methanococci > Methanococcales > Methanocaldococcaceae > Methanotorris > Methanotorris formicicus. The sequence goes on from NZ_AGJL01000050.1 coordinate 12,792, forward strand.
TTAAAAGGGAATTATAGTTGTTTGCGTTAAATATTGGAAAATACTTAATAAATTTAATTTTTAAAATTTTAAGACAAATACAGCATAAGAACTTCGATATATAAATAAATTTTAGTAAAATTCGCAAACAACTAAATTAGAACCTATTTAAAATTATAAAAACCGTAATTCCCATCACAAATTTAAATATTTATTTAATTGAATTAACTTCATCTAACACTTTAAGATTATAAGCGATTGTGAAGAGTAAGAGCTTAACACTCAGCCCTTTCTTGCTTACAGCGTGAATATGCTTAGAAAACATCGCAACTAACTTTGAGAAGTTGGTCTCAATGCTTTTTCTCAACTTATTCAATATTTTATACTTTGTTCTCTCTATAAACGATTTAATCATGTTT
>NZ_AGJL01000051.1 GCF_000243455.1 Methanotorris formicicus Mc-S-70
CGATTTTAGATGTTGAGGGAAATTACCTAACGTCTGAAAAGAGCAATATTGGGTTTGTTAGGTTTATAGCAATGGTATCAAACTGTATAGAATATTTAAGCCACAAATATGGATTATCATTCTATGGAGTGATTAAAGAGTGCAGTAAAGAGCTAATAAAGAAAGGATTCTCGTAATCACACTGTCAGTTAAAAGTATTTTATATCCTCAATAAAACTCATCTGTTCTTTTTTTATCAAGTTTCCATCCTTGTTTTAATGGACTAAGATTTCAAACATTAAAGATAAAAAAGATATATTCATAAAACAATTGTTTCCATCCTTGTTTTAATGGACTACCGATTCAAACACTAAATATCCATAGCTATTTCCCCAACCTTTTCTTGGGTTTCCATCCTTGTTTTAATGGACTACCGATTCAAACAGTATATAGTAGTTAGGTCGTGGTCTTATACTTCGTTTCCATCCTTGTTTTAATGGACTACCGATTCAAACCCTTAACTTATTTCTTTTTTATTGTGAAAACTCATATATATACTTTTCTTTTTCAGCCCCATTTTTCTTACTGCTTAATTATTGAAACCTTTAAAAGAGTAAGAAAGATTGTGCAATTTCTTTTTAAATCAACTGCACAACCACGCTAATAAATCTTGATAATTAGACCTTATTTTATATTATCTAAAACCAATCTAAACTTAAAATATGCTAAATAAAAACAAACAACAAAAATATCTAAAAAATAACAAATTTCCATTAAAAAAATCAGTAATACTTTTCATGAATTTTCTAGTACTAAAATCCACAAACCCCTTTATAAAAGCAAGAAAAGTTAATTAAAAAAATTAATATAGATATTAAAAAAATAAGAGTCACTGTTAAGCGAAAAACAGTGCATTCCTTTGAATGAAACCTTTTTAAAGATTTTAAATAATTAACAACCATATTTCAACAATTTTGCAATAACGTCATCAACACTTACTTTACTTACTTCTGATAGGAAGGTGTTAGTTCCCACAACTTCATCAGATCCTCCTGTGTATAATTTATTTAACGCATCCCCAATCAAAACTGGATGAACACATGCAGCAATGATTTTCTTTGCCCCCTGCTCCTTCAATAATTTTATTGCTGTTGCCATTGTCCCTCCTGTTGAGATGATGTCATCAACTATAAGCACATCCCTACCCTCTGCATCCAAATTTTTAGGGGCTGTCTGTATTTCAGTTGGAGAGATTCTTGTTTTTTCTAAGTAATCATACTCGCAGTTCAATATTTCACTTGCTGTTTTTGCAAACTCGATAGCCCCCTTATCAGGAGCAAGAGCAATTGGGTTATTTAACTTATCCTTTACATATTCTGCTAATTTTGGAACTGCATCCCCATATATAAATGGTATTTTAAAGAATCTCTCAATATGTGTTTCGTGTGGATTTATTGTTATTAATCTATCGCATATACTTGAATAGATCCTTGCCAGTGCTCTAATACTTATTGGCTCCCCTTTGTTGAACTTTTTATCCTGCCTTGCATAAGCCAAATAAGGAGCAACAATAGTTATGCTATTTGCCCCTTCATCCCTCAAAGCATCACAAAGTAAGATTGTCTCAACAATCCCATCATTTTGGCTATTTTGAGTTTGAATTATAACAACATCCCCATACTTTACATCATCATGAACCCTAACATAAATCTCCCCATCTGGGAATTTCTTGCTCTCAACTCTTGCCAATTTTGAATTTGTTGCCTTTGCCACTCTAAATGCCAAATCCTGTGAGTTTGAGCCGGGAACTATTATCATGATTTCACCTTATTATTTCATCAGTTTTAAATTTTAAATAAGACATAATTTATTTTTCAATATTTAACGCAAACAACTATATTTGCTAAATACTATTACAATGGTATATAAACTTAAATGAAATTTTTAAAGTTTAGTAGGGTTTCATCAGTTTTATTAAAATATTGATTTTTTACTTTTTTGGTATTCTTTTTGTTTTTGACGGAGTCAATTAATATAACAAAAAATATTGAATAATCTATTAAATAAAACTATAAAATTATAAGAAGTGTAAAAAAATTTTTAGGTGTTGTGATGAAGGAGTTAGGTTTGAGAGAATTTTTAAAGGATTGTGAAAAATTGGTTATAATAGGAATAGGGAATGAAATGAAGGGTGATGATGGAGTTGGAATATATATTGTTAAAGAAATTGCCAAACGCTTTGGAAAGTATGGCAATGATGAGGTTATAAAAATCAATGAATATATCATCCTTTTAAACTGCGGAACTGTTCCAGAAAACTTTACAGATGTTTTAAAGAGAGAAAATCCCTCTCATATTATAATGATTGATGCTGCATTGATGAATGAAAAAATTGGGGAAATAAAGGTAATAAATCCAGAAGATATTGTAAATGTTGGATTTTCTACACATGCATTGCCATTATCGATTATTATTAAATACATTAAGAAATCTATAAATACCAAAATAATAGTAATAGGTATAGAACCAAAAATTATAGATTTTGACAAACCACTGTCTAATGAAATTAAGCATCGTGCAGACAATTTTATTGAATATTTGGTTAAAATAATCAACACTATTTTTGTTAGATGTTAAATCTTTAAAAAATTTACGCTTATTGATATGAGGAGAGGACAAGTAATAAAAAGTAAGGATTTTGCTCAATTTACTTAAGGTGGAACATATGGAAGTATTTTCAGTTAAGTTTAAGACTACAGAGGAATTGCCCGAACCTTCACCAAGATTGATAGATCAAGTTATTGGTCAAGATGAGGCAGTTAAGGTAGTGTTAAGTGCAGTTAAAAATAAAAGGCATGTCCTCCTTTTAGGGGACCCTGGAGTAGGAAAGTCAATGATAGTTAAGGCAGTTGGGGAAATATTGGAGGAGTTTGACAACTTTACACCATACACAATAATAGCAAAACCAAATTTAAAAAATCCGGAGAAGCCAATAGTAGAACTTATAGATGGGGAATACAAAGAAGATACCAAAGATGAAAAAATAAGCATCCCAACACAACCACCAAGTTTATTGACCCTATTTTTAATAATGATAGCATTTACCGTAATCTCATCATGGTTGTTGAGGGGATTGCCGGAAAGTAAAATGCTCGCTACCATAGCAATTGTGGCAATTGTGGGCTCTTTAATAGCATTTGTATCCATTTTCTTAGGGGTTCTTGGGGCAACAAAATCATCAATGCCAAATGCTGTAAATCCTGTTGATTTAAAACCAGTTATTTTATATGAATGCAAAAAAAGACCACTCGTAAGAGCAAGCGCTTATAACGTAACAAAATTACTTGGAGATGTTAAACACTGTCCTTTAGGTGGAAGACCACCACTTGGAACTCCTCCACACAAAAGAATAATCCTTGGGGCGATCCATGAGGCACATAAGGGAATTTTGTATGTTGATGAGATAAAAACCATGCCATTGGAAGTGCAGGATTATATCTTAACAGCCCTCCAAGATAAGCAACTTCAAATTAGTGGTAGAAACCCAAATTCAAGTGGAGCAACAGTTGAAACAAACCCAATACCGTGTGATTTTATCCTAATAATGTCTGGAAACATGGATGATGTCCATAACTTAAGAGCCCCATTATTGGATAGGATTGACTACAAGATTGTCTTAAAAAACAAAATGGATAACACCTTAGAAAACAGGGATAAGTTGTTGCAATTCATTATCCAAGAGATAAGGAACAACAACCTAAATCCAATGACCTATGAAGCATGCTGCGAAATCGTTAAACTTGCCCAATTGTTGGCTGGTTCAAGGGATAAATTAACATTGAGGCTGAGAAAGTTATCAAATATCATAAAGATGGCAAATGATATTGCTATTGGTAGGGATATAGAGGAGATTAAAAATAATGTGGAAGGGGAGGAATATAAGAACATTGAAAATAATGGAAAAAAGGTTTATATTACAGCGGAACATGTTAGAAAGATTATAGAAAGTGGAATTTACAGTATGTCAAAGCAAGTGGCATTAGAATATCTAAGAAACTTTAAGAGATACAAGCACATCGTTCCAAATGATGAGCCAAAGGTTGGAATTATCTATGGTCTTGCTGTTCTTGGGGAAGATGGATTGGGGGATGTAACAAAAATCATCACCCAAATAATAGATTCAAAGAGCCCTGCAACCCATCTCCTCAACATATCTGGGGATTTGGCAAAGCATTCTATAACCCTTGCATCTGCATTATCAAAGAAACTTGTTGCAGAAGGAAAATTGCCACTACCTAAGAAGGATATTGACCTAACATCAAAAGAGATATATATCCAATTCAGCCAATCATACTCAAAAATTGATGGAGATAGTGCAACAGCAGCAGCCTGCCTAAGCATCATCTCAGCATTATTGGAGATTCCATTGAAGCAGGACTTTGCTATAACGGGAAGTTTGGATTTGAGTGGAAACATTCTTGCAGTTGGTGGGATTAATGAGAAGGTAAATGCTGCAAAGGAATATGGATTTAAGAGAGTCATTATCCCCGAGGCAAACATGATTGATGTTATTGATACAGGAGGGATAGAGATAATTCCTGTTAGAACTCTCGATGAGTTGATACCTCTTGTATTTGATTTAAAAAAGTAATTTTTTATTATTTTTAAAAGTGGTTGTTATGGATGATGTTGAGGAGAGGTTAAATACATTAGGTAAAAAAATTTTAGAGATGGAGAAAAGGGTTGATGCAAAAATAAAAGAAAATGAAAAGAAAATAGACAAAAAAATATATGAGTTTTCCAAACAGAATTCCATGTTTTTACTTGCCATGTATGTAAAGATGCTCAATGAAATTGCAAAAGAATTAAAAAGGATAAGGTATTTTTTATTGTTATTAAATTTGGTGTTCTATTTGGCAATACTTGGGATTTTTGTGTATTTTGTCTTAAATCTTAGGTGATAGGATGGATTTTAAGTTGTTCGTTGATATATGCCACAAATTGTATGAAAGAAAGTATGTGGTTGGTAGTGGAGGGAATGTCTCAGTTAGGGAAGGAGATTTAATATATGCAACCCCAACTGGTTCCATTTTGGGATTTTTAAAAGAGGAAGATATAAGCGTTGTTAATATAGATGGGGAAGTAATAAAGGGGAAACCAACATCTGAGATAAATATGCATCTCAATCTATATAGAAAGAGGGATGATATAAATGCAATAATACATGCCCATTCGTTGTATTCAACTGCATTTTCAATTGCAAATAAAAAAATAGAACTTCTAACTCCAGAGGCTAAGATATTTTTAAAAGAGATTGGATATGTGGATTACTTTGAGGCAGGAAGTTTGGAACTTGCTGAGGAGGTTGCAAAAAGGGATGAAGATGTTATTATTTTAAAAAATCATGGTGTTGTTTGCTTGGGAAGTAGTTTAATAGATGCATATATAAAAATAGAGGTTCTTGAAGAAATTGCAAAATTAAATCTAATAGTAAATACATTAAAATAAATTTACTCATTTTTAACAGTTTCTAACTCACTTACAATACTCCAAATTTGAGTCCTTGTGTGTAAAGGCATGTTTGGGTCGTCACTTATATCATCTAAAATTTGGATTGCAGTTGCACTTTTAACAATTGGTTCCTCCCCTTCTTTTAAAATAGTTTCTTTTGCTTTTTCAGCAGCACCCCTTATGTTTCTTGGGACTGTTGTATCATTAATAATTTCATCCAACATCATAGCAATCTGTTGTAATTTCTCCTCAGGAGTTAATTTCTTTGGTGCAAACATCACTACCACCTCTCAACGTGTTTATGAAAAAATCTATATGCACCATACAGAAAATTTTGATACCTAAAAATCCACATCAAAATTTACACAACAACAAAATCAAAAAATCAAAACCAAAAATATTTGAAATTTTAGTTTTATATTAACCTCTACAATTTATATTATGTTAAGTTATATTTAAGTTTGTTGGTTGATTAAGTTGTTCTGCAAATATTTATGAGTAATTTCTTAAATTTGAATTAGAAGTGTTTAATAAGATATTAATCGTTTAATTGTAGAACGACATAGTCACCCGTAATTATTTTTTAATTGAATAACACTTAAATTAGATGTTTATTGTAGATGGTGGAAAAATGGAAGATTTTATTGGCAGTTTAATCATCCTTACTGTTCTTTGGTATTTAATTCCCTTAAATGTTAAAATTGAGATTGATGATAAGATTTATCATTTTCAAAAGAATTCAGGGGATTTGGGATTTAAACTTAAAACTAAGAAGATTGAGGATTGATTGTAATTTGTAGTGAATAAGTCTTATCTACAATAAATTCATACAATTAAATTAATAAATTAATTAATAACAAAAACACACAAATATGTAGTGGGTTATATTCATTACACAATCATCATTATAATCATGGGGATATTATGGTTCACGTTGCATGTTCTGAAAAAATGAGAAAATACTTTGACAATATTATAAATGAAGTTAAAAAAATTTATAAAATAGCGGAAGAATGTAGGAAGATGGGCTTAGACCCGGTAGATAAGGTTGAAATTCCATTAGCGAGTGATATGGCAGATAGGGTTGAGGGACTGGTTGGCCCAAAAGGTGTGGCAGAGAGAATTAGGGAATTGGTTAAAGAAATGGGTAAAGAGCCAGCGGCATTGGAAATTGCAAAGGAAATTGTGCAGGGGAAGTTTGGAAAATTTGATAGAGAGAAATTGGCAGAGCAGGCAGTGAGAACAGCGTTGGCAGTTTTAACAGAGGGTATTGTTGCTGCTCCGTTGGAAGGAATTGCACAAGTTAAGATAAAAAAGAACTCCGATGGAAGTGAATACCTCGCTCTTTATTTTGCAGGACCTATTAGAAGTGCAGGGGGAACTGCACAGGCATTGGCTGTTTTGGTTGGGGATTATGTTAGGAAGGCAATGGGATTAGACAGATACAAACCAACAGAAGATGAGATAGAGAGGTATTTGGAAGAGGTTGATTTATATCAATCAGAGGTTGGTAGTTTCCAGTATTCTCCAACCGCAGATGAGATAAGGACTGCAATAAAAAATATTTCAGTTGAGATTACTGGGGAAGCGACGGATGATGTTGAAGTTTCAGGACATAGGGATTTGCCAAGAGTAGAAACAAACCAATTAAGAGGAGGGGCGTTGTTAGTTTTAGTTGAGGGGGTTTTGTTAAAGGCACCAAAGATATTAAGGCACGTAGATAAGTTGGGTATTGAGGGATGGGAATGGTTGAAGGACTTAAAAGGAAAAAAAGAAGAGAAAAAAGAAGAGGAAGAAGAGGATGAGTTAAAAAGTGATGAAAATATTGAAGATGAAGAAGATAAGAAATATGATGACGTTGAAATTGAGGCAAACAAAAAGTTTATAAGCGAGGTTATTGCGGGAAGACCTGTTTTTGCCCACCCTTCAAAGGTTGGAGGATTTAGATTGAGGTATGGAAGGAGTAGGAATACTGGATTTGCAACAGATGGCTTTCATCCAGCATTGATGTATTTGGTTGATGAATTCATGGCTGTTGGAACTCAACTAAAGACTGAAAGACCTGGAAAGGCAACATGTGTGGTCCCAGTTGATAGCATAGAACCTCCTATAGTGAAACTTAAAGATGGGAGCGTTATTAGGGTAGATTCAATAGAAAAAGCAAAAGATATTAGAGGGGCAGTTGAGGAAATCTTATTCTTAGGGGATATTTTAGTTAATTATGGGGACTTTTTAGAGAACAACCATCCATTAATACCAAGTTGTTGGTGTGAGGAGTGGTATGAGAAGATTTTGATAGCAAATAATGTCCCATATAAGAAGGAATTCATAAAAAATCCAAATCCAATAGAGGCGGTGAAATTTGCCATAGAGACAAAAACTCCTCTCCACCCAAGATATACATACCATTGGCATGATGTTTCAAAGGAAGATATATTTTTACTTAGAAATTACCTTTTAGAAGGAAAAGAAGAAGAGATTGATGGAAAAAAGGTTTGGGTTGTGGATTTAGTTAGTGAGGAGCATAAAAAGGCAAAGAGGATTTTGGAGTTAATTGGTTGTTGCCATTTAGTTAGAAATAAGAAGGTTATTATTGGGGAGTATTACCCGTTGCTATATTCCTTAGGTTATGATGTGGAAAATAAAAAAGATTTGGTTGAAAGTGTTGAGGAATTATTAAATAAGGCAAAAAATAGCATGCATTTCATTAATTTACTGTCTCCATTTGAGATTAGGAGAAACACCTATATCTATGTTGGGGCGAGGATGGGAAGACCAGAGAAGGCAGCAGCAAGAAAGATGAAGCCCCCAGTCAATGGTCTCTTTCCAATAGGTAATGCGGGGGGACAGGTGAGGTTAATAAATAAGGCAGTTGAAGAGGGGAATACTGATGATATTGATGTCTCTTATGCAATATGTCCAAAATGCAGGAAAATAAGTTTATACAAAACATGCCCATTCTGTGGGACAAGAGTGGAATTTAAAGGTCCAGAAAGAATAAAAGCCCCAATAAAAGATTATTGGTATAAGGCATTGGAGAGATTAAAAATAAACAAGCCTGGAGATGTTAAGTGTATTAAAGGGATGACTTCAAAGGAGAAAATTGTAGAACCATTGGAAAAAGCAATTCTAAGGGCAATGAATAATGTATATGTGTTTAAAGATGGGACTACAAGATTTGACTGCACGGATGTTCCAATAACCCATTTCAAACCAAATGAGGTAAACGTAAGTGTTGAGAAGTTAAAGGAGTTGGGATATGATAAAGACATCCATGGAAATCCTTTGGTTGATGGAGAGCAAGTTGTTGAATTAAAACCTCAAGATGTAATTTTGCCTGAGAAGTGTGCAGAGTATTTTATAAATGTTGCAAACTTTGTTGATGATTTGTTGGAGAAGTTCTATAAAAAAGAGAGATTCTATAATGTGAAGAAGAAGGAGGATTTAATTGGACATTTGGTTATAGGAATGGCTCCACACACCTCTGCAGGAATGGTTGGTAGGATTATTGGTTATTGTAAGGCAAATGTTGGTTATGCTCATCCCTATTTCCACGCATCAAAGAGAAGAAACTGTGACGGCGACGAAGATGCTTTATTCTTGCTTTTAGACGCATTTTTGAACTTCTCCAAGAAATTCCTCCCAGATAAAAGAGGGGGGCAGATGGATGCTCCACTTGTATTGACAACCATATTAGACCCAAAGGAGGTTGATGGGGAAGTTCACAACATGGATACTATGTGGGAATATCCATTGGAGTTTTATGAAAAAACCCTTGAAATGCCATCCCCAAAAGAAGTCAAGGAGTTTATGGAAACTGTTGAGGATAGATTAGGAAAGCCAGAGCAATATGAGGGAATTGGCTATACTCACGAAACAGATAGAATAGATAATGGCCCATTAGTTTGTGCATATAAAACATTGGGTTCAATGCTTGAGAAAACAGAGGCACAGTTAAGTGTTGCTAAAAGGATTAGGGCAACAGATGAGAGAGATGTTGCTGAGAAGGTTATCCAATCCCACTTCATTCCTGATTTAATTGGAAATTTAAGGGCATTTTCAAGGCAAGGGGTTAGGTGCAAGTGTGGGGCAAAGTATAGGAGAGTTCCATTGAAGGGCGTTTGTACGAAGTGTGGAAGCAACTTGATATTAACCGTTTCAAAAGGTGCAGTGGAGAAGTATATGGAAGTTTCTCAAAAAATGGCAGAGAAGTATAATGCAAACGACTACATAAAACAAAGATTGACATTGATTAAAGAAGGTATTGATTCATTATTTGAAAATGATAAGAAAAAGCAGGTTAAGATAAGTGATTTCTTTAAATAATTTAACTTTATACATCTCTTGCTAAAAGTTTTTATTTTTTTATTTAATTTATTTTTAAAGGGTTATTTTTTGATTTTGTAGATTTTTATCGAATTTCGAAGGTCAGTCTATTTTAAAGAATTTGAGTATTTAGTTTTATGAATTTATTGAGATTTTTGGATTTAGGGAATTGGTAATAATTATTTTAGATTTTCCCCAATAGGTAAAAAATATTTTAAAATTTAAAAAGATTTTAGATGTTTAATTCGAATTTAAACGATTTTTAGAGAAGTGCGGAGGTATATAAATGAACGCTGTTAATACCCCTTCGAAGATCAAGGTCTCGAAAAGGAGTAAGTAGAAAAGTTTATATAGGAAAAAGAGCAAAATTTTATCCTGTTAAAATCAGACCCTAGGGGGATGGAAACGAAATAACAGAAGGACAACAGGGATTTGAAAACATTGAGTTAAAATCAGACCCTAGGGGGATGGAAACTCAAGGAAATGTTTTAGCAATAAATTCAACAACTGTAAAGTTAAAATCAGACCCTAGGGGGATGGAAACGAGATAAAAGAATGGTTGGATAAATTTAAAATTGAGAGGTTAAAATCAGACCCTAGGGGGATGGAAACAAAAAAGCCATAAAGCAAGCAATGCAAAAATAAAACCTGTTAAAATCAGACCCTAGGGGGATGGAAACATCTGACATACACATCACATAACATTTTGTTTTTTTTGACAGTTAAAATCAGACCCTAGGGGGATGGAAACATAAACTTTGAGAAGTATAAGTATATTTGGGTTAAGGTTGATGGTTAAAATCAGACCCTAGGGGGATGGAAACATCTCTTTCTCTTCGTCTATCTCATAACTATCAAATACTGTTAAAATCAGACCCTAGGGGGATGGAAACTATAATCTTTTTTAATTAATGTTCCATCTTCAAGGTAGAAATGTTAAAATCAGACCCTAGGGGGATGGAAACGAAATAACAGAAGGACAACAGGGATTTGAAAACATTGTTAAAATCAGACCCTAGGGGGATGGAAACTACGAATTTCCCCACCCTTTATGAATTAAAATGCAGGTTAAAATCAGACCCTAGGGGGATGGAAACGATTAATATGAAGTATTGAGAAGTCACTAAACAGTAAGTTAAAATCAGACCCTAGGGGGATGGAAACATTTTTTATAGCAAATCCGTTATAATCCCTTTCCAAAGTTAAAATCAGACCCTAGGGGGATGGAAACTCGTACTCTCTCAATAATTTTATAAATTCTCCAACACGTTAAAATCAGACCCTAGGGGGATGGAAACCAAGTTTTTTTATAAGTTAATTTTATCAGGGCAAAAGTTAAAATCAGACCCTAGGGGGATGGAAACACTCTTTTAAAATCACCATATCCATTTAATAAATTTAGTTAAAATCAGACCCTAGGGGGATGGAAACTTTCTAAGTGGGATAGGAACTCTATAATGTGTTAATGTTAAAATCAGACCCTAGGGGGATGGAAACCTTAAAAACAGGTTTTTTAATCTATTAAAAAGCATACTTGTTAAAATCAGACCCTAGGGGGATGGAAACATCAAATTCAACAAGATACTTATTATCCCCAATATATTGTTAAAATCAGACCCTAGGGGGATGGAAACCTCTATCTATCCCATATCCTTGAATTAATTCAAATAGTTAAAATCAGACCCTAGGGGGATGGAAACTAAATTCATCAGTTGCATCTATGAATGCTTTTGCATCAAATAGTTAAAATCAGACCCTAGGGGGATGGAAACATTCTTTTATTAAAACTAAAAGAACAGGAAAGAAGAGTTATTTTTTTCTGTATGTTTCAGGTATATTTTCAAAATTGTAGATATGGATGGTTTCGGTTCAATGGGTTATTTTTTCTGTATGTTTCAGGTGTATCAACTCCCAACAACCTAATCTTCCATAATTCTCCATTAACGTTCACATAAACAGTGTCTCCATCCACAACTTTAACGACCTTTCCATAATAATGTTCATGAGTATTTACAAAATTAGAGGTATCTGAATTACTGTCATGAAAATTATTATTATGGAGTTCAATACATCCTCCTAAAAAAACAAAAATAAGCAACATTAATATTATTGAATATATTTTAGGTTTCATACTTCCTCCAAATGGTATTTAGTTTAATCTTTTTAAAGCAATTATTTGGATTGTTATTAAAGTTAGAATTATTGCCCCTAATGGAATTGGTGCTTTTATTGTATTTCCACCACCGTTATTGTAGTTTCCATTAGATTTTGGTATATAATCAACTGTTATTTTAATTGAGTCGATTCTGATAGCCTCTCCTTGTTTATCAATGAATATAGTAACTGAGTTATCACTTAAATATTTTGTAGCATTCTCTCCATCAATGGTGATAATGGTAGTTGTGACAATATTATTCCCTACTTCTAATACTCCTACATCTTCACCATCTATCTTAACAATATTATTATCATAATCCACATCATAAGCTTTAATTTCTACAGTCATGTTTTGAATATCTATCTCATTTATATCAAAAGTGGAAAATTAAATGTTACATTAATATCCTTATAGCCTACATAGTCATTAGGGTCTGTGAAATTCTCCCAAATTTCCCCATATACCACTCCAATAAAGCTCAAAAAAATTAAGGCAATTAATATTTTCTTCATAAATACCCCCCACAATATTTACACCCATAATATTATTTTTTTCAAACCATATATTTAACCTTATTTTTGAAATTCAAAATACTTAAATTAATAAAAATATATTAATCGATACTATAATTGCTATTAAAACAACAGTCCTTGTTATCTCATTTGAAGCTCCCAAAATATCTCCATTAACTCCACCAAAATGCTTTTTAGCTATTTTAGCCATGCATAAACCAGTAATTATTGCTGTTATTATAGCTATTATAACAATTTTCTTCCCAATGTCATCAAATATCGTTAAAATCAGCATAGTGGGATGGAAACTCTTTCAGATGGGATTTTGCACATTGTATTGCTTTTTGTTAAGTTAAAATCAGACCCCTGGAGATGGAAACCTGCTACCACCGTTGACATCATTAATAGTACTGATAGTGTGATTTAACAATATTAACTTTAAAACCAAAAAATAGAAATATGTAGTACTTAAATAACTCGTTAAAAAACGGTGCATCTCCTATGCTAGCAGCACTTAATAATATACTCACTAATTCTATAAATAGTTT